>CAJODX010000134.1:2877-4806 GCA_905233295.1 uncultured Synergistales bacterium
TCTTGATTCGTTTTTTGACGGCGGTTTATATCCGGGACTTTACACGGTCGGAGCGAATAGCTCAATCGGCAAAACGACATTTTTAATTCAGATGGCCGACAGCATAGCAAGCACAGGCAGAGCCGTTTTATATTGCAGTCTTGAAATGTCAGCGAATGAACTCATAGCAAAGAGTTTGAGCAGATTATCTTTTGTCAATGCCGGAGGCAAGCAGGGAGCTAAGACAACTCGCGGAATTTTGATGGGCAGATACAATGAGGCCGAGAAAAAGAACGTGGCAAGAGCAACGCAACAGTATCAGGAATTTTCAAAGAACCTTTATATCAGTGAGGGAGTCGGTGATATTGGTGTTGATGAATTGAAAAGAAAGGTCGAAACATTCACGAAAATCCACGGCTTGCCGCCTGTGTTGATGATTGACTACTTGCAAATTCTCGCACCGTTTGACTTAAAGATGACAGACAAACAGAACACAGATAAGAATATCACGGAGTTAAAGAGAATGAGCCGTGATTTTGGCTTGCCAGTTGTCGGCATTTCGTCATTTAACCGTGAGAGTTATCAAGAGCCTGTGTCAATGAAGAGTTTTAAGGAATCAGGCGCGATTGAGTACAGTTCAGACGTTTTAATCGCATTGCAATATGACGGTTGGGATTATAAGGAGGGCGAGAAACAGTTTGAAAGACTTGGAAGACTTAAAAGGATTTCGGAGAATATGTCAAAGGCGGCAGAAGAGGGCAATTCACAACTCATTCAGGCGAAAATCTTAAAGAACCGCAACGGGTCGAGGCATGATGTTTATTTTGATTTCTTCCCGATGTTCAACTTTTTCAGGGCGGTAAATTACCATGAATAACGCGACAATGGCTGAGATTTTCGGTGAAGCATGGAACGAAGTAAAAGCGCAGGCGCAAGGCTTGAAAGTCTGCACACTGAAAGACTTTGTGAAAAACGTTATCATTCATAAATTCGGAATGGGGAATGACGGCGCAATAAACGGCCTTAAATCGTGGTTTACCGTCCGGGAAGCAACAGACGCGGCTATTAGTTGCGGTTATGATTGTACCGTCGAACAAGCGCAAAATTTTTTAGATGACTTAGTGGGTCGGAGATATTTTGAGCGTAAGGGTGATTTATATCGGCGTTGTGCCATTGTCGGAGGCATGAATTTGTAAGTGCGGATTTTTCTTTTACAGGCAACTCGTGAAAAAACTTCACGGGTTGCTTTTTTATCATCATTTTGAGGGCGGAGAAACGCTCAATCCGATAGAGTCCGCAAGTAAGGCGGAGTCATTATGTCGCGTCCTTTGAACGTAACCGAGAGTTACGGTCATTGGCTGAGTAATTAGACGGAGGACAAATTGTCCCCCCCCTTGTGTTAGTTGTGTAAATCTGTAACCGATATAGTTACGGTTCAAAGCGATAAGAAAAAGGTAAGAATTTCTTGTTTTGACAGTCGAATTTTCGACAGTCATTTTGATTATGAAAGGTCGGCGCGGAATGTTCGGGAACGTTGAAAAAATTTCTTGGTTTAGAAATTTTGATGTCAGTTTTCGCCATTAAGGGCGAATATAGAAAGACGATAAGTCGAGTCAATACCCTAGCTGTTCTTTTCCTAATCGCCGTTGGGTAAGTTATTAAAAGTAATACACCATGAGAAAGACACACATAAATTTTTCTCCGAGAAAAAATTTACACTATAAAAGAAAAGTATCAAACTCAACCTATCATGAAAAAGTATTAAAACCTATTGACATTTTTCTATAAACTTATATAATATCATATATCGCTTTCAACGAGCGTCAAAAGTAATACAAAGGAGAAAAGGAAAAATGTCAAAAATTTACGGCTATGTCAGGATTAGCACGAACAAACAGAGCATTGAGCGTCAGGGAAGGAACATTGAGAAAAGTTTTGAGGGCGCGTTAA
>CAJODX010000135.1 GCA_905233295.1 uncultured Synergistales bacterium
CAGCCGCACCGCATACGATGAGCGATACCGCAAGAAGCAAACATACGAGTTTTTTCATAATAAAGAATTACCTCCCTGAAAAATTTTTTTGGAAAATTTTGAAAAATTTGCGCCGTACATCACGGCAGATTAAGTTAAAAATAACCGAGCTAAAAGATTTTGTCAACACATTATAAATAAGAAAAATTTTGCGGAGCAGAAAAAAATTTTTTTTTTGAGATAAAAAATTAAAGTTTTTTTTTCATAACCCGAAAAACATAATAGCCGGAATAAAGCTTAAGGAAAATGCTGAACCGGAGATGAAATGAAATAAATTGAAGAAAAAAATTTGGAGCCCGCTGAGGCGGGTTTGCAGGAGGCTTAATATACAATGAGGATATATCACAACATACCGGCGCTCACCGCGTATAATGCGTTGAACTCAACGAATACCGCTATGGAAAAGACCATTCAGAAACTTTCAACAGGTCTTCGCATCAATTCAGCAGCTGACGATGCAGCAGGATTCGCAATAAGCGAAAAAATGCGCGCTCAGATTTCAGGACTTGAAATCGCAGTGAGAAATGCTCAGGACGCTACATCAATGCTCCAGACTGCTGAAGGCGCACTCGGTGAAACAAACTCAATGCTCCAGAGAATGCGCGAACTTGCCGTGCAGGCTTCAAACGACACTCTCACATCGCAGGACAGAAGCTACATTCAGCTTGAAATCAACCAGCTTGCCGATCAGATCGACAGAATCGCAAAAACAACGCAGTTCAACAAAAAACGTCTTCTTGACGGAAGTTCAGCCGGCATTACATCATCGAGCAATCTTAATGTGAAGGCTTACGTCAACGGCTCACTGCGCGAAATTGACCAGTTCGGTCAGAAAAAATCATTTGAAGGCAACTACAGAATCAAAGTCAATGTTGACCCCAACCAGACAGGTACGGGACAGGTTCAGAAATCTTCAGTAATGACGATTAAACACCCGAACGTCATCACGAACACCTCAATGCTCACGGAAAAAGGCGTTACAAAAGTTGAAGTTGACAACCTTCCTGCGGCGAATTACAAAGTTCAGGCTGTCAGCACGGATTCGGGCAATGCCGTCGTAACGGGGGCTTATGGCTTCAAAGATTCTTCTGCTACTCCACCGACGCAGTATTTCGCGGCAGACGTAACGAATTATTTCACTTTTGGTACAGCCTGCGATAACAACGCCAACATTTTGTTCTCTGTAACATCAATGAGCGGTGATGAAAGTGAAGGCACCGTAGTCCTCAGCGCACAGTCAAACATTCTCAAGGCAGACGGTTCAGTTGACAGTGCGACACTGGAAAACATAACGATAAAACTGACGAACGGTGCAACTTCCGCACCTATAGAACTTGGAAAACTCGTTGGAGTTCCTGAGACAGATTCCGCTTATGCCGGTGCTTTAACGATAGATTTTGCCGGCGGAGCTTTCGCAGATTTCTCAACGGGGAGCAAATTTGTTCTCAACGTCAGGGGCGCGGACAGCGGTGCCGATCTGGGCGTTCGGATTGTAGGCGATCAGGATCTTGACTGGTCGGACGCATGGTATAACTCCACAACAGAGACCGCTGAAACAGACAGTAATTTTCAGTATTCGTCCGGTAATGACAAATACGCCGCGGGAACTGATAAACCTCTCGTTGGACAGCCGGTTATTTTCAATATTAACAGTGCCGATACAACGAACAAACAGCTTCATTTCAGAAATTTCTATCTGAACTCAGAGAACGGCACGGTTTACAATGGAGATATCATCTTAACGACTGATGACAACTTTGACATGAACACAAGTGCCAATCCTATCGTACCCGACAATGACGAACTCGCAAGCTTCACCGCAGCCTACATCGGAAAGACAGCCGTTGGCGATACAAAACTCCGCGATTTGAACACGTTCTGGAACTCATCAGGAGTTTTTATGCTCGATTCGCCCAAGACCATTACGATAACTCAGGGAGACGGCGAAAGCACCAGCATTACGCTCTATGGTACAGACACGCTGAATGAGGTCAGAGAAAAGCTCAATGACGCAATCGCAAACGGTCTCGGACAGGCAAAATATCTCACCGAAGGCACGGATTCAAACAAATTCTGCACGTTTGTCGAAAAAACTCAGGGTGTGGCTATGCCTTCGCAGGGACTTGAAACAGTCGCTGGCACGTTCATTTTCAGATCGCTGCTCCCGGGTTCATCAGGAGATTTGACATTCAGCGGCGATGAAGATTTAATCAACTCGCTTGCCTTCAACGTTGTACAGGAAAGTTCAACGACAGCGTTTGTTGCGTCAATCTACGATGCTCACACCGGAATCCCTGTAAACGGCGCGACAAACGTAAAAGTTTCCGACAACAGATTAATCGGCGTTCTTCACCCGAACGTTGACATCGAGTTCAGCCCTGTTGCAAACATTAAGGCAACATGGAGCGCTGGCGAAGAAAATTTCCTTCTCACTGCTGACACTGACGCATATGACGCGGTTGTTCACATCGTTGACAGCTCGACAGTATTCCAGATCGGCGCAAACGAAGGCGAAGACATCGCTATCGACATCGGGAACATGACGGCAGGTTCACTTGGCGTTACGAATATCAACGTTGCAACACGCGAGTCGGCTTCAAAATCAATCGGACAGATTGACGCGGCTATCAACAAAGTTTCAACTCAGCGTGCGAAGATCGGTGCATATCAGAACGCACTCGAATACACAAGCGAGAACCTGACAACGACAATGACCAACCTGACAGCGGCAGA
>CAJODX010000136.1 GCA_905233295.1 uncultured Synergistales bacterium
GTAATGAATGGCTGATTAGCCTGTTCTTTCGGCAACATCGAATGATCAAACCACACGGGAATGACAAAATAATTAAAAGCGCAATCGGTAATTTTTTCATTTTAAAACTCCTTTCAAAAAAAATAATTTTTTACTCATAAAATAAGTCCCCTCGAAATTCAAGGGGATTTGTTTTTTCAATTTTTTTTGCCTATGAGCATTGATTTGTTCCAGCCATAATAAGGTGTTGACACGATAACGCCCTCTGGAATATCAGGCTGTTCTTTGAAATTTTCATAGCCGGTGAACATCTGAAACCAGAAAACTGCGTTGACACGTCCTGTTTTCAAAGCCGTTGCTCTTGCGCCTGTTTCAATGTTAACTACGTTAATGTTCACGTGAAGACGGCGTCCGATTTCCGAAAGTATTGCCGTGTTGAAGCCTGCCGGTTCTCCGTCAGCTCCTACGTAATCAATAGGCGGCATATCACCCGTTACTGCAACGTTGATTGTTTCAGCACCGTCGAATTTTTCAAATTTTACTTTCGTAGGGTTGCCGGCTGCCGGACCTGTTATGAAATCTCTTGTTAAAAGTCCGATTTTGCCTTCCTCTTCCATTGCTTCAACAGCTTTGCTGAATCTGTCGCAGAGTTCTCTGTTTTCTTCAAGAAAGCCAAATGCAAGAGCAATAGGATTTTTTCCGACCATGAAGCCGCGCAGAATATACTCGGGATTGGCACGGAGCATATACTCGCCGACAAATTCAGGTGCTGTGAATACATCAATATCGCCTTTATTCAAGGCAAGCTGCATTAACGTAACTGAATCATAAAATTTCATTGACGTTCCTTCGGGCTTGAATTTTCCGTCCATAACGTACGCCAGTAACGAATCTTTGTAGCCCTGTGTGTACATTACTCCTTCAATGGTAAGATTTTCGGGAATATCAGCGTTGGATCTGTTTAACGTTCCGATGACTTCAGCGTAAGCTCCAGCCGCGAATATTACAGCGAAAAGCACAGATAAAAAAATTTTTTTCATAAATAAAACCTCCTTAAACAAAAAAATTCCCCCGCTATTTTAACATTGCGGAGGAATCCCAAAAATGAATTTCTGTATTACCTGATTTTTTTCCTGAGACTGATTAACGAAATTCCGGCGAGCATAATTAACGCCGCGTTCACGCCGATATTACAGCCCGAACCGCTGCTGTTTAAATTGCCGGATTGCGTTTTTTCATCTTCTTCATTTTCTGAAGGTGTTGAAGATGAAGCTGAAGAAGTTGAAATTACAGGAATATAAGTTCCCTCTGTAAGATACACAGCAACATTGACATCGCCGGTTGCAGGTACGATTGCAGTAACGTTTCCGTCTGTGTCAAAAAATTTATAATCTCCTGTTTCCGCGCTTGATGCAGCTTCGCCTGAGGCATTGTCCAGCAGGTGCAGGAATATTTCGTTCCCATAAGCGAGTTTTGCATTAGTAAACGTGCTTCTCGGAATTGCAAAGACGTAATAATAATTTGCTGTTGACTCCGTAACAATTATTGTCGGTAATGCAATTTTAGCAGTCTCAGTGCTTGGGATTGAATTTTTCTGTTCATCGGTTAAATCATCAAGACTGTTCGCACCGCCCCACATTTCGTAAGGAACAGGCGAAAAAATTTCTGAATCGCTAAGACCGAGAGCTTGTTGCACTTTTTTGACGCTTTCTTCTGAAGAAAATTTTGCATCCGTTACCATTCCTGCTGTTTTAGGCGTTGTTCCTGAAAGTTTCAACGTTACAGAGGCTTTGAAGGTGTTTGCGTCATTGCTTTCAAAGAAAATCACATCGTATGTTCCGTCAGGTATTGCTCCAGACAGTCCGTCATTTTTAATAGAGCTTCCGCCGTATTTTAGATTGTTGACATTAAGAGCAAAGAAGCTCCTTCCGTTGACAGCTTCAGCCGTCTCGACAAACGGTCCGTACACGGGATATTCAACGCCGTAAACTTGAGATTGGTCGTTTGATGTTTCCCAATATTCATCAGGCTCGTAACCGTCTTCAAATAGACTTTTATATTCGACACTGTTAAGCTTAAGAAGTCCGAGTTCGTTAGAAATGCTCAAATCTTTTGACGATGTGTAGATTTCCGTAATATCTGTGTTCACAAGATAAAACGTGATTTCTGTTCCCTCGTCGTACAAACCGCTGATTTCGCCATCTTCGTTTACAGCATTTACGGCGGTAATCGCTTTTTCTGAAACAGGACGGTCAGGAACTGAAATATTAGTTTTCGTAACCGCAGGGAATTTATTCACCAGCTTGAACATGATTAAATCTTTATCAGCCTCAACATCTGAATCTGAAGGATCGTCATCAATCGTGAAGGCTTTTATGCAGGCATTCATCGGGGTCTGCTTTACTGTTCCGCCTTCCACAAAATATGTCCAACTCCCGTCTACCCAATTTTCGCCGTCTTCTGAAAACCAGCTTTCAAAATCATGGACAACAGCAAAATTTGTATATTCTTTGATTTTGAGTTCAACTGGAACAGGGCAGAAATATTCGGAGTTCGTGATTTTTAATACAACAGTAAAATATTCGCCTTTTGTCAAAGATTTTTGCTCTGAAAATTTAACGGTATGATAACCGGGATATTCAAAAGTGTCTGAACCTGACAAAATTAATTCGGCAGTTTCATCGTTATAAGGCACTACAGCCGGTCTGTCAGCCTGCGTATAAATTTTCCATTCTACTGTTGCGTTGCTGTCGGTCGTGTAGAAAGAAATAGCTTCGAGTTTTTCA
>CAJODX010000137.1 GCA_905233295.1 uncultured Synergistales bacterium
GGTTAAGTCTGTTCGTACCTGTTGAATTTCAGTTTTTAATTCACCTATAGCGGCGTTAGTTTCCGTTCGCAGATTTTGAATATCGTTTCTTACTTCCGCGAAAGTCGCGTTAGTTTCTGTCCGCAGATTTTGGACATCGCCTTTAATCTGCTGAATCTCGCCGGTTAAGTCTGTTCGTACCTGTTGAATTTCAGTTTTTAATTCGGTGCGCAACTGCTGATTTTCATTCTTGGCTTCAGTACGTACCTGCTGAATTTCGCCTTTGAGTTCATTCCTAAGAGAATTAACAGAATTATCTATATACGCCTTTAACTCTGTTCCGTTTTTTTCAATCAGAATTTCAAGGCGATCCATTCGTGCGTCAAAAACATCTTTGCGGACGTAAACATCATCAGGTTTATAAATTTCTTCAGCCATCCTGCTCACCTTCATTCACGGTGTGCTCGAAAGCGTTAAACCTGCAAAGCTGTTCGCAGACACCGCAGCCTACACATAAAGTCGGGTCAACATGTGCGTGTCCGTCTTTTATAGAGAGTGCGGGACAGCCTATCTTCATGCAGGATTTGCAGCCGACACATTTTTCAATGCTGACTTTCAAAGGCGGTTTGTGTTTTACATATTTCAGCAACGCACACGGACGGCGCGAAATTATCACGCTCGATTCATCAGCTTCGAGTTCTTCTTTCAACGCATCTTCGCATTCTTTGAGATTATAAGGGTCAACGACACGGACGCGATTAAACCCCATTGCGCGGCATAAATTTTCAAGATTGATTTTTCCAGCAGGATCGCCTTTGATATTAAAGCCTGTTGTCGGGTTCTGCTGATGTCCTGTCATTCCTGTGATTGAGTTATCGAGAATTATCACAACCGATTTGCTCTGATTGTAAGCTATGTTCGCAAGCCCGGTCATTCCAGAGTGCATAAAAGTTGAATCGCCTATAACGGCAACGGCTTTTTTAATTTTTTCGCCGCTGTAATTTTCAAGAGCTTTATTAAATCCGTGCAAGGCACTGACAGACGCTCCCATGCAGAGAGTCATATCCATAGCAGATAACGGCGCGACCGCTCCAAGAGTGTAACAGCCTATATCGCCGAGAACGGTGCATTGATTTTTATTCAGCGTATAAAATAATCCTCTGTGAGGACAGCCCGCACACATCACCGGCGGACGCGGAGGAATATTTTCATCAAGTTTTTTGCCTGCTGTCTTCGTGTTCATTAATTTTTGAGCAATTATGTTCTGATTTAACTCGCCCTCAACAGGAAATAAATCTTTACCTTCGCATACAAGTCCAAGCGATTTGCAGTGTTCTTCGATGAACGGGTCAAGCTCTTCGACGATTACGAGACGTTTGACGGATTTTGCAAATTCTCTGATTTTTTCGTCAGGCAAAGGCCAGACCATTCCGATTTTGAACACGGGATATAAATCTCCGCAGGCTTCTTTAACATATTGATAACATGTTGACGATGTTATAATGCCGATTGATTTTTCTTTGCCGTCATCGAAACGGTTCATTTTAGAAAAATCCGAATAAATTCTCAGTTTTCTTATCCGTTCTTCAACGACAGGGTGTCTTCTGATTGCGTTGCCCGGCATCATTACATATTTTGCAATATTTTTTTCGTAAGGAATCTTGATAGCGTCTTCACGTTCGCCCGTTTCAACCAACGACTGCGAGTGAGCGACCCTCGTACACATTTTTACGATAACGGGAGTGTCAAATTCTTCGGAAATTTCATAGGCTGTTTTGAAAAAATTCAAAGCTTCCTGAGAGTCTGACGGCTCAAGCATCGGGAGTTTCGCCGCACGCGCATAATGCCGCGAATCCTGTTCGTTCTGCGACGAGTGCATACCTGCGTCATCGGCAACACAGATGACCATTCCCGCATTAATCCCTGTGTATGAAACTGTGAATAAAGGATCTGCGGCTACGTTAAGCCCTACGTGTTTCATTCCGCAGAAACTCCGTCTTCCTGCAAGAGCTGCACCGAAAGCTGTTTCCATTGCGACTTTTTCGTTCGGTGCCCATTCGCAGTAAATTTCTTCAAATTTCGCGGCTTCTTCCGTTATTTCTGTGCTGGGAGTGCCGGGATAACTCGAAGCGACACAACACCCTGCCTCATAAAGTCCTCGTGCTGCGGCGGTGTTTCCCTGCATAAGCTGTTTCATTTTTTTAAATTTCCCCCCTTCAGATTTGCAGTAAATTTTAACACTATAGGCAAGATTCTAATTTTTACTTTGTTTTTAGGAGATGAAGCCAGATAGCATAAACATGTCAGGGTAACAGCATTTACTTTTCAGATGAACACTGCGATACTTGAAAAATGAAATAAAGTTTTTACTCGTTACGATAAATTTAGATATTATCTTTTTATCTTTATTTCTGTAATCCGGAATCCGGCTCACTATGATTTTCGATGCTCTTTTAATATGAACACACTCTGGAGATAAATCGTGAAAGAAAAAATCGTAAAGTTATCGAAAAATTTTTCTTTGTGAAATTTTATGAATGCTAAAAAATTTTTTTAATCGAAAAAAATTTGAAAAAAATCGATTGTAAACTTAGGTAGGTTTACAATTCATTTTTGTTGAGGTGCGAAAAAATCTGTTTTTAATCGAAAAACTCTGCAAATTTGACTATGCCTTTTCAGATATTTTTATCTTCCTGCGTGTTATTATACATGAAATGCAATTTATCTTCCGTTTAAAAAAGAGGTCCTCCTGCGAGTTATTATAAAAACTTTTCCAACGTCATAATTGAAATCTCCTGTCTGTAAATTTTAAAAATTTTTTTAATCTTGCAAAATTCGTTTTTTTCGATTAGACTTCTAATATATTTTCGTACTTAAAAATTCTTCGCGGAGTTACACACTCTACGAAAAAAAATTATAAAATGATTAATTTCAAAAGGAGTAGTTCAGAATGTATCGAGAATCTGATGTACACGATGGCGAATATTTGAACTATCTTGTTAAAGTCAGCGATTACAAGCAGGAACTTAAAGACAAACTGTTGCTCAAATCTTACCAGTATTTGACGAAAGTTGGATGGAGAGATAAAAATTTTTCCGTTCCGTCCTCAAAGGATCATTTCTTCATTCGTCAGCATTTTGAGTGTTACGAGCCACTTGACAATATAATTGCTTATTACTTCGATACGTTTGGCTCTGCTAATGATGAGGGTTTTGTAGTTACAATTAACGGAGTTTACGCGAAGAGCGGCTATAACCCACCTAAATTTCTGCCATATCGTTTAGGAAAACATAATTTCGATAGCACTGCCCCCTCTGAAATCATTGACATTATCAATAACGCCTCAGAACAAATTCACAAATTTATTCTGGATGCTTCAGAAATTGCCAAAGAATACGAAGAAAGAGAACTTCAGGAAAGAAAGTTCATTGAAGATTTCGGCAACAACATTCTTAACAAACCGCTTCCCGTTCCAGCAGTTGAACGTCCCAAAAACTTTTTTTCGCGTGTTTTCAGTTTCAGACTCAAACAAAAAAACAACGGCGAAGTCTACGCAGGTTTTGTCGAGGGAAATCGCGAGGCAATAGATTTTCTCCAAATAATGAAAAAATTCAACGCTTCGCAGGGACATGGATATGCCGCAGAAGAGGCTAACAACCTTGCTGACAGATTAAGACTCCGTAACGCGAAAGTCATAGGCAAAAACAAGAAAAACGATCCTGACCGTCAGATAAGCGGCTGGTTCAGCGATGATAAAATTCTAATTCAGTCTAAATATTGCAAGACCGGCGCGAAATGTATAGATTCCTGTTTCGACAAAAACGGCGAATATCGTTACGAAGGTATGCAAATCGAAGTCCCTTTCGATAAATACGATGATGCAGTAAAAGCAATGAAGGAAAAAATCAAACAGGGCAAAATTCCCGGCGTTGACGATCCTGAGAAGGCAAAAGATATTGTCAGGCAAGGTCATTATACTTATGAGCAGGCAAAAAATATCGCTAATGGCGGCAACTGGGATTCGATAAAATTTGACGCAGCAAACGCAATCGTTATAGGCGTATTTGTCGGAAGCATCAGCGCGTTAATCACGTTCGTCCAAAAGAAGCCGCAAAAAAAGCACTTCTTACATTTATGAAAGTCTGCGGCTCTGTGGCTGTAGGAGCGTTCTTGGGAGCGCAACTTGCCCGAAAAGGAGCCATTGAATCTTTGTTAGGGGAAGATGCCTGTAAAATAATCGCCGAAAAAATCACAGGTAAAGTTCTAAATCCAGATGAAGCCACGAGTTACATTGCTAAAAACGTTGCAAAAGCAGTTCCAGTTATAATTACAACTATTATTGTCGTAGTGCCGGAAGTTACAGACTATCTAAGGAACAGAATTTCCTTCGCGCAATTAGCTAAGAACCTCGCTGTTGCTGGTGCAGGAGTTGCTGGCGCATGGGCTGGTAATATTGCGGGTGCATGGGCTGGCGGTAAAATTGGTGCTGTGGTCGGCAACAAATTCGGTGCTGTATTTGGTCCTGTGGGTGGTCTTATTGGCGGCTTTGTTGGTGCTATAGTAGCAGCTTGGGGCGCAAAATGGCTCGCGGATTTGATAAAAGATGATGATGACAAAGAAATGGTTCGCATCATAACTTTTGAAATGGAAATTTTCATGGGAGATTTTCTCTGGACTTCAGAAGAAGCAGAAAAAGCGAACAAAAAACTGCATGATAACCTTAAAGACGGCAATAAACTCAAAATTATGTTCGCAAGCGAAGACAGATACATTGCAGCACAGAACGTAGTAATCCCGGTACTTGAGGAAATAGCAGGAAGTCGCAAAAAAATTCAACTTCCCAAAGAAGAAGATTTAGATCTTTCACAAAATATCGGAAAGTTGATAGTCGAAGCTGAAGAAATGAACAAAATCCAAGATGAAGAGCTTGACATAAAATCGAAAAATCAGATTTCTGAAGAAACTCAACAAAATCAGGAAAATAACCAGAATTTTGAACAAGTATCTGAGCAAGAAATTAACTTAAGTGAAAATTGGATGTTTATCTTCCTTCGGCTTTTAATCAAAGAAAAATGTCCCGATGCTAATGAACGTATCCTCGTTCCTTCAGCACAGTTCGGAAAAGAAATTCCTGCTTATTTCGACGGAAAAATTGATCTTTGCGAAGAATTGAAGATAAAAGAATCCAAGTTTTTCACAAAAACTCTTGCCCCTGCGTTGGACGAACTTGCCGCTTCTGAAAAGTTGTCGAAGCTCAAAAAAACGGGTACACTTGGAGAATTTTCAGAATGTGTTTGCAAAATACTGAATGAAAAAATGCCCCACGAAAATGAAGCGAACGAGGTAATCATTCCCGAAGTTGTTGATGAAATCGTTGACGAAAAATATTCCAAAGATTACTCTGAAGAAAGTTTTTGGGACAAAATCACGGGCACAATCAAAAGTGCCGGAAGCGAATTGATGAACCGTCGCCGCACACTCGTGACTTTAGTCATGAGTTAGGCGACCCGTTTACTTGTTTTTTTCCCTTTTTTCTATTATACTTACTTATAACAAATGTGAGACGTAGAGAGAGATATAGATTCGCTTGGCGGACACTAATCCACGCATTTTGCAAATAAAAACTTAAATCCTTAGCGGTAACGTTAAGGTTGGGCATGGAGGCAAAAGTTCCTTCGTGTGCCAAGAGAACCACCTGCACCTTAGCCACACTAACTAGTCTAAATGCGGGGCTTACAGTTTAGGCTGTGAGTTAAGAACGTGTAAAACCGTCTGAGTTTAGACCGTAT
>CAJODX010000138.1 GCA_905233295.1 uncultured Synergistales bacterium
CGTTCAAGAATGTCGTTTATTAATTGCGTGTTAATTTTTGTTACTTCGCCGACAAATCCCAGAGCCGGATTTTTGCATTCGGCTTCAATGATTCTGTCATCAATGCCCGAAAGTCCGACAGCGCGACCGCCTTTGAGTTCGAGAAGACCGGCTAAAGATTTATTTATTTTTCCAGCTAAAACCATTTGAACGATTTCGACCGTTTCTGAATCTGTAACGCGGAGTCCGTTCAAAAATTCAGGCTTTTTGCCAAGACGCTGCATTAAATCATTTATTTCCGGACCACCGCCGTGAACGAGAACGACTTTAACGCCGACAAGCCTCAGCAGGACAATATCTTCCATGACCTGCTGCTTAAGACTTTCGTTAGTCATTGCGTTGCCGCCGTATTTTATGACAACGGTCTTTCCTGTATATTCCTGAATGTAAGGCAGAGCCTGTACAAGGACTTCGGCTCTCTGCGAGTTTGAAAAATTCATGTTATATTCCTCCCATCTTTGTAGAGATTATATACTCTTTCTTCGCATTCTTCGCATTAATCCGAATATTATATTTCGGATATGCCAGGCGCATTTTTTCATGGAGGATTTTCAATATTAAAATTTCAAGACCTTATATCCCTACGCCTGAAGTCGAGGGCTTTACGGTCCATTTTGGTAAGACAACTCAAGCCGCAAGATTTGAATGCAGTCTCGTTGAATTGAGTTGCCGTCGCTTCTACAAGTGCAAGTGGCGGTAGTTCACATGAAGATATGAAGCTAAAATATTTTCATCGGCGTACCCACCGAAAAATTTTTCGCCTGTTGAACGGCGGGTGAGTTCAAATGCACAGTTGTCTTTGTAAAATGAAAATTCAGGTTCAACTCGTGAATAGTGAAATTCATGTCCCCTAATCAAAAAATTTTTTCCGCAAATTAAATTTTCTCGCAGGGCGCGAGCTTCCATGTAACCAATAACAGGTTTTTCTGTCATAAATGAATCGAAAGGCACAAGTCCGGTCATTTCAAATTTTTCGCCGTCAAAATTTCGCAAAGATTTACAAAGATACATTAAGCCGCCGCATTCAGCTAAAATTTTTTTCCGGCATTTGCGGACGCTCTCAATCATTGAAAAATTTCGCGAGAGTTCACTTGCAAAAATTTCGGGAAATCCTCCGCCGAAAATATACACGTCAGCTTCGGGCAGAATTTTGTCGTTCAAAGGACTGAAAAAAATTATTTCCGCCCCGTGTTCCCTCAGTGTTTCAAAACTTTCGGGATAATAAAATGAAAAAGCCGCGTCTTTTGCGACAGCGATTTTCAAAGTTCCAGAGATTATGCGTGAGGGTTCAGAAATTTCTGAAGGCATTTTTATTTTTTCTGAAATTTTTAAAATTTCTTGGATATTTAGATTTTTTTCAGCTTCACTGGCGAGTTTTTCAAAATCGAATTTATTTTCAAACGCAGGCAGCAAACCTAAATGACGTTCTGGTATTGCGAGATTTTTATCGCGCTTCAATGCTCCGAAAAATTTTATGTTCGCATTTGCGAGAGCGTCCGAAATAATTTTCACATGCGTTTCAGAGCCGACACAGTTCAAAATAACTCCGGCGATGTTGACTTTTTCATCGAATTTTTTAAAGCCCAACGCCGTAGCCGCCGCACTCTCGCCAAGAGATTTCGCGTTAATAACGAGAATGACAGGAACATTCAAAAGTTTTGCGATTGACGCTGTACTGTATTCGCCGCCGTCATAAAGTCCCATTGCGCCTTCGATGACTGCAATATCTTTTCCTAGTGAAGTTTTTATGAAAAGTTCGCGCACTGAATTTTCATTCATCAGCCACGCGTCGAGGTTGTAAGCCTCACATTTTCCTGCACGTCTTAAATATTCCGTGTCAATGTAATCCGGACCCGTTTTATATGCGCAGACTTTAAGCCCGCGCCTTTGAAACGCACGAAGAAGACCGCATGAAATTGAAGTTTTGCCGGAACTGCTCGAAGCTCCGGCGATGATGACAGCTTTCATTTTGACGGAAGATTTTTCTCAAGAGCCTTCCACAAAAACAGCGCGGCAATAAACGAAATCAAATATTTTGCTCCGAGTACCGGCGCATTATAAAGGAAAGAATAAATCCAAGGGTTCTGACCTTCGGGCGCGTATTCTGCAAAGAAAATAACCCCGCTGAGAACGCTGCATAAAATCTGACTGCACGCCGCAAGGAAAAATCCCAAAATTTTTGGAGACAGAGCGGCAAGTCCAACGCACATAAACGCAACAGGATAATCCAGAGCCGCCTGAGCAGGATTGAGAATATACCCCCCGACAATCATTTTCAGAATACCATTGAGGAATCCTGCGAGAAATCCTTTCCGAAGTCCGCGCCGATACGCAAAAATCATTAAAGGCACAAGTTCAAAGTTCACCGAGCCGCCTTGAGGCATTCTAAACAAATTGAGCTTTGAAAGAACGAACGCAAGAGCGATGCACAAGGCACCTTCGATCATTATGACGATATTGCTGTGAATGTGTTTTGACTGCATAAAAATTTTCTCCGATTTCAAAAAAATTTCAGAGGCGTATTAAAGACTCCCTGCGTCGGTATTACCCGCATCAGGTTCAAAGGGTCGATAAAAAATATCCTCTCAGCATTAACGCTCCCCTGATAAAAATATTATACACTTTGAAAAAAATTTTTATTAAATCCGGCGTGAACACTCGCGACTTCAGTCGTGAGATGAAACGCCCCGTATATTTGAA
>CAJODX010000139.1 GCA_905233295.1 uncultured Synergistales bacterium
AGCAGGGAACATTTAAAGTCCTTACTTGATGGTAGACAGGCTAACGGCATCATTTTCACCACGATGCAGAAATTCGAGGAATCCCACGAGCCGCTATCTGAGCGCAGGAATATTGTCGTTATGGCTGACGAGGCGCATCGTGGACAGTATGGGCTGAAAGAAAAGGTCGATGCCGAGACGGGTAAAATTAAAATCGGTACGGCTCGAATCATTCGTAACAGCCTGCCGAACGCTACATATATCGGATTCACGGGAACGCCTATTTCCATGAAGGATAGAAGCACTCGTGAGGTCTTCGGAGATTATATCGATGTCTATGACATGACGCAGGCTGTCGAGGATGGCGCTACTCGCCCGGTCTATTACGAAAGCCGTGTCATCAAGCTGAAGCTGGATGAAGAGACACTGCGCATGATTGATACCGAGTATGACATCATGGCAAACAATGCCGATCCCGAAGTGGTGGCAAAGAGCAAGAAAGAACTCGGTCAGATGGAAGCCATCCTCGGCAACGAGCAGACCATCGCTTCTCTTGTCGATGATATCCTTGACCACTACGAGAATTACCGTGCTGATCTGTTAACAGGAAAGGCTATGATTGTAGCCTATTCCCGCGCCATTGCCATGAAGATTTACAATCGTATTCTTCAGTTGCGTCCGTCCTGGACGGAGAAGGTCGCTGTCGTTATGACGGAGAGCAATAAAGACCCGGAGGAATGGCGTGCGGTCATCGGAAATAAGCGTCACAAAGATGAACTCGCTAAAAAGTTCAAAGACAACAACAGCCCGCTGAAGATTGCCATCGTAGTTGATATGTGGCTTGGCTTACGGGATTTGATGTCCCGTCCCTGGCGACCATGTATGTCTATAAGCCGATGCAGGGATATAACCTGATGCAGGCAATCGCCCGCGTGAACCGCGTATTCGCCGATAAGGAAGGTGGACTTGTTGTCGATTATGTAGGTATCGCATCTGCATTGAAAGAGGCGATGAACGATTACACTTCCCGTGACAAGAAGAATTACGGCGACACTGATATTGCGAAGGTGGCATATCCGAAGTTTCTGGAGAAGCTGTCCATTTGCCGCGATATCTTCCACGGGTACGATTATTCCAAGTTTACGACCGGAACCGACCTGGAACGCTCAAAGGCAATCAGCGGCGCAGTAAATTTTATTGTAGCAGCTAACATGACAAGAAAACGCGAGGATTTTCTGAAGGAAGCCCTTATGCTCCGTCAGGCTTTATCGTTGTGTGCTTCCATAGTTGAAGCCAAGTTACGTATTGAAGCGGCGTTTTTTGAATCCGTCCGAGTGCTTGTCATGCGACTTATGAATCAAGGTGAGGGGAAAAAAATTTCTCTTCCTGAAATGAACGCAAGAATCAATGAACTTCTCAAACAGAGCATAAAAAGTGAAGGGGTGATGAATCTCTTTTCTGATATTTCAGAGGGATTTTCATTATTTGATTCTAAGTTTCTTGAGGAAATTTCCAAGATGAAAGAGAGAAATCTTGCGTTGGAACTTTTAAAAAAACTGATTGTAGAGCAAGTACAGATTTATCGCCGTAGTAATGTGGTTAAGTCGGAAAAATTCAGCGAAATTATAAAAAATGTGATGAATCGTTATTTAAACGGAATGCTGACAAATGAGCAGGTCATCGAGGAACTTTTAAACCTTGCAAAACAGATTCAGGCTGCGCAGAAAGAAGGTGAACAGCTCGGACTCACAGATGATGAGCTGGCATTCTATGACGCACTTACTCAGCCGCAAGCAATTAAAGACTTTTACCAAAATGATGAGTTAATAGCTATTACAAAAGAATTGACAGAGGCTCTTCGTAAAAATCGTACGATTGACTGGCAGAAGCGCGAATCTGCCAGAGCAAAAATGCGAATGATGATAAAGAAACTTTTAAAAAAACACAAATATCCGCCCGAAGGAATGGACTATGCAGTTCAGACTGTCATGACACAATGCGAACTTTGGGCTGATAGACCTATTGATGAAATTTCACAAAGAAAAATTTTTCGATAACGTTACGATTTTTTTCTTTCGCGGTTCATTTTTCCATCAAAAATTTTTCAGCGAGTTCAGCGGCAATTTTCAAAGAATTTTCACGGACATTGGGATTTATTTTTCTTTCAAAAAGTTCTGCAACGCCTCTGAAGTTCAACAGTGAAAGCTGAGTCAGCAGGACAATCTCATCGTGATTGAAATTTTGCAGCGTATAAAAATTCACAAGGTCAGGTGCAAGTCCCCAGCTCTCCAGCCACCGCCACAAAAATTTCCAGTTTGACGCTTCGACAGGCACAACAGGCTCTTCAAGAAGTTTCATGCTCCAGTATAAATTCGCAAGAAGAGCATTATCTGCTTGCGACTGTTCAAGATGTTTTGTAATTGCCTTTGTCCATTTGAGGGCTGTAAAAATTGCATCGCGGCGTTTTCGTAGCGGCAGCATGTCATCGGCGGCTTCAAAATCTTCAATATAATAGTTTGAAGAATTTTTTTTCTTTCTGAGTTCAAATTTTCCCCACATAAAAGGCTCAGTGTCTCCGTTAGATTTTTTTGCAGTAACATTGACAATGCCGAAATTTTTTAAAAATAATTTCAGCCACAATTTTTTTTCGCCTGATAAATCCCGGTAAAGAATCACTCCGGAAGCTTTGAGAAAATTTCCCTCAAGCACAGAAAAATTCAACCTCCTGCAATTAATTTTCAAATCTTTAGTTGATATAATACATTCCAAAAAAAAATTCAAGTTTATTTTTTATTTTTCAAAATTTTTGAGGGGAGTGTTTTTATCACGATGAACCTGCCGACGTTTTTAGGCGGTGTGCATCCGCCCGAAGGCAAAGCTCTCACGGAGAATAAGGCTATCGAAAAATTAATGCCCGAAAATCCCGGAGAGTTATTTGTTTATCCATTGTCCCAGCATATTGGCGCGCCGTGTTCACCGATAGTTAAAAAAGGCGATGCCGTTCTTGTTGGACAGAAAATCGCGGATACTGAAGCATTTGTTTCAGCTCCTATCTATTCAGGAGTTTCAGGGACGGTCAAAGAAATTGCTCCGAAAATGACAATCGCAGGCAGCATTGAGAATTGCATAGTCATTGAAAGCGACGGAAAATATGAAAAAGCTCCGTCTCTGCTCGAAGAATTAGGCCACAAACCCGAAGCCGGAGATTATGTGAAATTAATTCGCGATGCCGGTATTGTAGGAATGGGTGGAGCTTGTTTCCCAACTCACGTAAAACTTTCTCCGCCTAAAGATAAAGTCATTAATTGGGTCATTATTAACGCAGCAGAATGCGAGCCTTATTTAAGCTGTGATAATCGATTGATGATTGAAAGTCCCGACGAAATTATCAGAGGTCTTCAATATGCTCTCGAAATTTTCCCAAAAGCTCAGGGCGTTATCGCTATCGAAAATAACAAACCCGAAGCCATTAAGATAATGACTGAACACAACAAAAATCCTAAGATTAAAATCATGCCTCACAAGGTCAAATATCCTCAAGGCGCGGAAAAAATGTTAATT
>CAJODX010000140.1 GCA_905233295.1 uncultured Synergistales bacterium
CATCATTTAGCACCTTTCCATTAGAATTGACTCTATCAATATGGTCTGCATACCATGCCAACGTTGCTGTCTTCCAATTACGTAGATTGTTTATAATTCTCGCAACTTTTGCCGAACTCACAGCCTCTGTGCTTGACAGCATCATCATCGACGACAGAACACCGATAACGACAATCACGATTAACAACTCAACGAGCGTAAAACCTTTTTTTGACTTCAACATAACATGTTCCCTTCTTAATTTAAAACATCGCGCCCACGTAAGTATTCGGGAAAATAAGGGCGCGACATTAATACAAATTACCCTTTTACAACAATATTCACGAGCTTGTCAGGAACGGTGATGACTTTCACGATTTCTTTGCCGCCGATTTTTTCAATCATAAACGGATCGGACGTTATGCTCTTTTCAAGTTCCTCTTTCGACATTCCGGCAGGACGCTCGAATTTTCCGCGGACTTTTCCGTTAATCTGTCCTACAATCGTAACAGAATCCTGAACGAGAGCTTTTTCATCGGCAACAGTCCAAGGCTCAAGGCAAAGCATTTTATCATGTCCGAGCATCTCCCAAAGTTCTTCAGTAATGTGCGGACAGAACGGCGAAAGACAATTCAACAGCGTATCAACAGCCTCGCGCTTTAATTCCCACGCTTCTTCGCTTGCGTCATTCAAAGAATAAATCGCGTTCGTGAGTTCCATTAAACGAGCTATTGCCGTGTTAAACTGTTTTTCATCAAAAATGTCGTGCGTAACATTGTCGATTGTCCTGTGAATTTTTCTCTTGAAATCTCTCAGGCTTGAATCTTTTATTTCGTCCATCGAAATAATTTTCGCGCCGTATTTTTTCAGATTTTCGCAGTTCTCTTCAACGTAACGCCACACTCTGTTCAAAAATCTGTGTGCGCCTTCAACGTTTCTGTCTGACCACTCCAAGTCATTATTCGGCGGTGCTGCGAACAAAATAAAGAGCCTTACGGTATCTGCGCCGTATTTTTTGACAATTTCGGTCGGGTCAACTGTGTTGCCTAGAGATTTTGACATTTTCGCGCCGTCTTTTAGCACCATTCCCTGAGTCAATAATCTCGTGAAAGGTTCGCGGTAATCCGTCATTCCGATGTCGTTCAGGAATTTTGCAAAAAATCTCGCGTAAATCAAATGCAGGCACGCGTGTTCAATGCCGCCGATATACTGGTCAACGGGCATCCAGTAGTCCACGTCGGATTTTTCAAAAGGTCTTTTGTCATCGCCGGGCGAACAGTATCTGTCAAAATACCACGATGAACAGAAAAATGTGTCCATAGTGTCAGCTTCGCGTTTTGCAGGTCCTCCACAATGAGGGCATGTCGTGTTCAAAAAGTCCGGGCGGTCTAATAGCGGCGAATGTCCGACCTCTTTGACTTCAACATCTTCGGGAAGTCTTACGGGCAAATCTTCTTCGGGAACAGGAACGACTCCGCATTTGTCGCAATATACAAAAGGAATCGGAGTTCCCCAGTATCTTTGGCGCGAAATCAGCCAATCTCTGAGTTTGAAATTGACTTCACGTTTACAAAATCCTTTTTTCTCGCCCCAGTCAATCATTTTTGAAATTGCTTCGGAAGTTTTAAGCCCGTCAAATTCGCCTGAGTTGCAGACAACGCCGTCTTCAGCAAAAGCTTCGGTCATTGACGTACCGTCAAGCTGTGTTCCGTCGGGCGGATTGATAACGGGGATAATCTGAATTTCATATTTTCGTGCGAAATCAAAGTCGCGTGTGTCGTGAGCAGGAACACCCATGATCGCGCCTGTTCCGTAGTCGATTAAAATGTAATTTGCAATCCAGATTGGAATTTTTTTGCCGTTCACTGGGTTAATGCCGAAGAAAGGCGTTTTGAAGCCAAGTTTTTCGGCTTTTGCGTCGGAACGTTCAATCGAACTCTGCGCCGTAACTTTTTTGACAAATTCATCTAATTTTGCCGCGTCATCTTTATTCATTGAAGCGCGCATTTTTTTGATGAGTTCATGTTCGGGAGCAAGAGCAATGAATGTTACGCCGTAAATCGTGTCAAAGCGTGTTGTAAAGGCTTCAAGTCCATAATCGAGTTCAGGAATTTTGAATGTGAGCCGTGCGCCTTCGCTGCGTCCGATCCAGTTTGTCTGCATTATCCTGACCCTGTTAGGCCAGCCGCCTAAATCTTTTTCAATATCGTCTAAAAGTTCCTGAGCGTAGTCAGTGATTTTTATGAACCATTGTTTGAGATTTTTTTTCGTAACGGGATTTTTGCAACGCCAGCAGCAGCCGTCTTCAACCTGTTCGTTTGCGAGGACAGTTCCGCAGGTTTCGCACCAATTCACAGGAGCTTCTTTCTGGAAGACGATTCCTTTTTTATACATCTGGAGGAAAATCCACTGATTCCATTTATAATATTCAGGAAGACACGTTATTGCTTCGCGCCGCCAGTCGTAGCTATAACCCATGCGTTTGAGCTGTTCGGTCATGTATGCGATATTCGAGAGTGTCCAGTCGTGAGGACGTGTCTTGAATTTTATCGCGGCGTTTTCGGCGGGCATTCCGAAAGAGTCAAATCCGATTGTGTATAAGACGTTTTTTCCTTTTTTTCTTAAAAATCTTGCGAGCACATCGCCGATTGAATAATTTCTGATATGTCCCATGTGGAGTGCGCCGCTTGGGTACGGAAACATTTCAAGACAGAAAAATTTTTCTTTTGATGTGTCTGTGTGAGATTC
>CAJODX010000141.1 GCA_905233295.1 uncultured Synergistales bacterium
CGGCGATTTTGGGAAACTCATGCCACAGGCCATTGAAAAAATCAAGGATTTCAAGATGGTCTATCTTGCGTTTGATAACGATGAGGCAGGTAAAGAGTTTACCTATAAAATGGCTCGTGAGCTTATTAAAGAGCGGATTCCGTTCAAAGTCATTGAGCATAACGTAGGCAAAGACATTTCGGATTATTATCAGGTTTACGGAAACTTGGACGCTCTGATTGAAAACGCGAGAATGGGGACGAAATGGGTCGTTCAGGAATGCCTTGCGCCCACAAAACCGCTTTCACAGATGACGATCGGCGAGCAGGACAAAGTGAAGAAAAAAATCAGGGATTTTATTCTCGAAATTTCGCCGTTCACCGATGAAATCGACATAACAGACATTGTTCTCTCGCTCAGCGCGTTTTTCGATAAGACTTGGCTGAACGAGACAAGACGGATAGGAAAGAAAGGAATGAACGAAGTGGAAATTAACGAAGTCGTAAAAGCGCATCATCAGTTGATGTACAACGAAAAATGCGGTTTCTATGAATACGAAGACGGCATTTGGAAAGAAAAAATGAACGACCAGATTGGCGGTCATATCGCCGAAGTTTATGGACGGAACGCGACAGGAAGCAAAGTTGAGACGACTTTGAGGCTCTTGAAAAAAGACAAGTCAATCTGGAGCGAAATTCCTCTGAATGGCCTCAATATGAGGTCATGCGTAACCTTCATGAATGGAACGGTTCACATTGACGAAAACGGCAAAGGAACTTTAAGGTCGTTCAGCGCAAATGATTATACTACCGTAAAACTTCCATACCGTTTCAATGCGGATGCCACGTGCAATGAATGGAACAGGTTTATTAAAGACGTTACGAACGGCAATAGAAAACGTCAGAAACTTCTTAAACAGTTTGCAGGATATTTACTTCTGCCGGACTGCCGTTTTCAGAAAGCCCTCATGCTCAAAGGCAGCGGCTCGAACGGCAAGAGCGTTTTCGTAAACGTTTTGAGCAAAATGCTTGGCGGTTCTCAGGGTTATGTTTCATTCGTTGAACCTTCAAAAATCAACAAGGATTTCAGGCTCATGCCTTTCAAAAACTCATGGGCGAATGTTTCGGCGGACACTGAAAACGACTTGCGCGGTTCTGAAGGAGTTTTCAAGAAAGTTGTCGCAGGAGAAAATCTCGAAGACGCTTATAAATTCAAATCGCCGTTTTCATTCCCGACGCGCTCAAAAATGATAATGTGCTGTAACTACTTCCCGACCATCAGCGACACGTCGGACGGATTCATGAGGCGTTTTTTAATCGTTGATTTCCCCATGCACTACATTGACGCTAAAAAAGTCAGTCCTGACACGAACGAAAGACCGCTTGACGTTAATCTTGAACAGAAACTCTTAAAAGAGCTTCCGGGAATTTTTAACTGGGCATTGGAAGGCTTACAGGAACTTTTAGCACAGAACGGCTTCACGGAAACTGGCGAACATGAGAAGCTGATAAACGAGTTCGTGAGGATAAATAATCCCTTGATGTCATTCGCGGAAAGTAACGAGGAAAAGTTTTTTGAAGTGAAAGAGACGGTCAAGGAAGGCAAAAAAGTGAGTAAGAGAAAAATTTCTCAGGCTTACAGGCATTGGGCGGAAGACGAATCTGAACCGCTGATATGTGGTCGCAGGTTACATACGGGACTGTCAGCGATTTTCGCAAGGCTCGGCTGGAAGTTCAAGGAGGAAAAAAATTATTGGACGTTTGAGGACATTCAGCTCGCTGGCTCTGAGCATGGCAATGACAAGGAAAAGGACGCTAACCATGTTCAGAACGAGGACAGAAAGACGGCTGATTTAGCGGTAGTAAAATAGAGTAAAATAAAAACTTAGTTATAATCAGTATTTTACTGACTTTAATTTAATGTTGCCTTTTTTAAGGAGAGATATGAATGAGCGGCATTCAATCATTCAAATATAAGCGCAGAAAAATAACCGTTGTTTTTTGGAATAATAACGTGTGGTTTAAGGCGAAAGAAATTCGTGAAATTTTAGGGTACAAAGAAAGTTTAACCAGATTTACTGGACTTTTGTGGGATGAAGAAAATAAGTTATTTAAGCCAAAAGCTAATCTCATCACTGAAAAAGGGTTATACGTGCTTACCTATCATAAAGGTTTGAAGCCGAAAGCAAGGGAAAAAGCACAGGAGTTATATGACTTTGTACAGGAAGAAGTTATGCCTGTTTTTGAAGCATATATAAGAAGCTGGCTGTAACTCTGACACTTTGAACTTTTGAACTGAGAAATTTTCTCGCTTAAATTTTTGACGTGTTCCAAACTATGCTTTTGGAGATATTTTTTCGATTCAGAAGTAGCAATGTTTTATCTCTCCTCAAAAAGTATGTTCAAAAGCTCGGAGGTTTGAATCTCGAAATTTGATTATTTTTTTTGAGCGAACGTAGATGAAAAATTTTTCAATTCAAGAAAAAATGTTGAGTTTTTTGAATATATCAATTTAATAGCGTCTTATGACTAAAATAATATTATGATAAAATTCAATAAATATTATTTTAGAGTGGTGATAAAAAATGGAAGTTATAGCTTTTGCGAATCAAAAAGGCGGCGTGGCGAAAACGACTTCGGCGCATAACATTGCCGCGCTAAAAGCTATGGTTGGAAAAAGAGTCTTGATGATTGACCTTGACCCACAGGCTTCTCTGACAATTTTATGTTAATGCCGGGCAAAACCGAATTTTCTGTCTGCAATCTGTTTGACGGAAAAACTGATCCGCTCGATTGTGGCTATATCGTGAAATCAGCAGGGTTTGAAAATCTTTACATTGTCCCGTCTGACATTGAGCTTGCCGAAACCGAACAGAACATTACGGGCAGGACAGCGCGCGAGAAAATTCTCAAAAAGGCTCTGAAATCTTTTGAGGAATATTTCGATTACGTTTTTATCGACTGCCCTCCACAGCTTGGAATATTGACGACTAACGCTCTTGTTGCCGCAGACAAAGTTATAACTCCTGCGAAAGCTGAATATTTGTCGTATCGAGGCATCCGCGCCTTAAAGAGAACGATTCAAAATATCGTGGAAGAAAATCTCAATGAAAA
>CAJODX010000142.1 GCA_905233295.1 uncultured Synergistales bacterium
AATGTCAGGGAACAAATAAAATGCTCCCTCAGCTGAATGACATTTTACGCCCTTCATTGCGTTCAAACGTGTCTCGACAGCTTTCATTCGATCTCCGAAAATTTTCGCATGCTCTTTAACTTTTTCGTCCTGCGTGTTCATTGCATATGCCGCGGCTTTTTGAGAAAGAGTATTAACCCCGTAAGTCTGGAACGATGACAAAACACACATTACGTTGATGACGTTCTGCGGAGCAAAAAGATAACCGATTCTCCAGCCTGTCATGCAATGGCTCTTTGAAACTCCCGCGGCTAAAAGAGTTCTCTCTTTCATTCCCGGAATATTTGCAAAGCAAACATGTTCACCGTTGAAGACCATGGATTCATAAATTTCATCGCTCAGAACGAACATATCTTTTTCTTCAACGAATGCGGCGATTTCTTCGAGCTGTTTAAGGCTTGCGACACGACCTGAAGGGTTGCCGGGATAATTCAAAATTATTCCGCGTGTTTTTGGAGTCCAGGCTGCTCTGAGTTCTTCGATTGTCGGAGCAAAATTATTTTCCTCACGCGTTTTTATTGCAACAGGAACACCGCCGTTGCCCCTTATCTGAGCTTCGTAAGGTGTGAAATAAGGCTCGATCAACATGACTTCATCGCCGGGATTTAATAACGCTCCGAACGCTAGCCACGGAATGTGAAGACCTCCGACAGAAATATAAACTTCATCGGGTGAAGCTTTGAATCCGTGATGACGTTCCCAGTATGCGCAGGCTGCCTCACGGACATCAAGAAAGCCTTGCAACGGAGGATAGTGAGTAAAGCCTTCCTTTGCGCCTTTTGCGGCGGCATCTACGATGTCAGGTTCTGTAACGAAATCAGGTTCGCCTATGCTGAGATTCAGAACGTCCTGCATTTTTTCGATTGCCTGAAAAACCCGAACCATTCCGGACGGTTTTTGAACGCTGAATTTTTTTGCAAGTTCCATGAAAAAACACTTCCTAAAAAAAATAAAAAAATTTTTTGCTATAAAACAGGGGCATTGATGAGTGAGTATCAGATCCCTAAACTTTTGCGCGGCTATTATAACAAAAATAACTTTTTAATTTTCATTTTTCGTCTATGCTATAATTTTCCCCAAAAATCAAACACTAAACAGGAGAATTTTTATGAAACTCAAAAAAGGTTTTACATTCGTTGAGTTATTGATTGTCATTGTTGTAATTGCAGTTCTTGCCACAATGATGATGCTGGCGAGCGATGAAGCTGTCGTATCTGCAAAAGCCTCGAAAATTATCAGCAATCTCGAAAATATTAAAAGCGCAACAGTTGCGTGGTATATGGATAACAGAGATAAAGTTGCAAAAGTAACCGATAAAAATATCAAACGCACTGGCAACGCAAATGGCAACGCAAATCAAGAACAGTTTGCAGGAAAAATTATTATAAATAGTAAAATCGGCTCTCCTCAGCATTATACAGGCGCACAGCTTGGCTTATATAAATATTTCCATGATCCCGGAGCTCAAGTCCTCGTTAATCAGATTGATGGTACTGGATATGGATCTAACACAGTGCCTTCAAATTTGTTGCCTGGATGTTACGGCTTTTATGATGAAGGTACAAGTAAAAACGGAACTATACATTATCACACGATTTGGTATGTTGGATACTGTTTCGGCAATAATGAAGAGAGAGTCAAAAAGAAAGTTCTGGCTCGAATGGGAACGCTTGATTTATATCCTACAACTACGGCTGACCCGTATGATATTCATAATCACAGCGAGGCTTATGATGATAATAAAAAGCTGAAAAATCTTAACAGTGCTAAAGCTGTGTGGCTGAAAGTTCTTGAAATAAACTGACAAACGATGAATCATAATATTACTGCAATGTCCGGCGATGCAACGGGAATAGCCCGAACTCCGCGCGGTGTTGTATTCGTTCGCGGAGCTTTGCCGAGTGAAATTGTGAAAGCCGAAATTGTTGCGCGAAAAAAAGATTTTTCAATCGCCGACACAATTTCAATAATAAAACCTTCGTCGGGAAGAGCTGTACCAAAATGCAAATATTATAAACATTGCGGAGGCTGTCAGCTTCAGCACGCCAACTATGAAACGCAGTTAAAAATAAAAATTGGAACAGTCCGCGATGCAATGACCCGAATCGGCGGTTTCTCACCTGAAATCTTTGAAAATTTAACCTGCGAACCATCGCCGGAATTTTGGGGCTATCGAAACAAAGCAGCTTTCCCTGTTCAAAATTGCAATGGAAAAATTATCACAGGATTTTACCGCGCCGGCACTCACAGGCTTGAATTGATAAAAAACTGTCCGGTCAATGCAAAAAAATTAAATGAAATTTACGGAAAAATTTTAGATTGTCTTGCACAAAAAAATTTACCTTTTGACGGATATGATGAACGCACCGGCAAAGGCAAACTCCGTCATATAATCGCACGTACAGGCATCAACACCGGTGAAAGTTTGTTATCATTTGTAATAAACGGCAAGCTGTCAACTAAAGGCATCAAGGCTCTTGCGGCATTGGGTGTCTCTGCGCGGTCTGAAACTGTAACATTAAATCACAACTCAAAGCCCGGTAATGTGATTTTGGGGACATACACTGAAAATTTAATCGGTTCAGGGTTGATTTCAGAACGATTAGGAAAATATAAATATATTTTTGATACAACTTCATTTTTTCAAGTTAATACCAAACAGGCTGAAAAATTATTTTCTTTTGTGTCAAGCCTTGCCGAAGGAGATAAAAATATTTTGGAACTTTACAGCGGAACAGGTTCTTTAACGTGTTATCTTGCTGAAAACGCCGGACATGTTACAAGTGTTGAAGAATGGCGCAGCGCGGTAAAAATGGCGATGAAAAATCTTAACGCAAACGGTTTTGACAATGTTGAAACACTTTGCGGAAGTTCCGAAGATGTTATCGTGGATTTACAGGAAAAATATGATGCTGTTGTTCTCGATCCTCCGCGTGATGGGTGTGAAAAATCTGTATTAGAAGCTGTAAATAAATTCGGTGTAAGAAAAATTATTTATGTATCCTGCAATCCTGCGACACTTGCCAGAGACTGTAAAATCCTAGCAGGATACGGATACAGATTAGCAAAAATTAAAGCGTTTGACATGTTCCCGCAAACGGCGCATGTGGAGACTGTCGTGTTGATGTCACGGGTCAAGGATTAAAAGTACATAAAATGCCTTAAAATCAAGTGATTCCGATAATATTGCCAGGAACGGCAGCGTTGCCGGAGTCCCTTTTTTGCGTTCTGCGACAACAGTTCCGACTACTGGAAAAACGGATAGTGTAACAAGAGAAATACTTTTTACACTTGGCGTAACAAGGCAACTACTGTTTTTCGGGATTTCGGAGGTGGTGTAACAAGGAAACTGTTGCCGGAGTGATATAAAATCATCTGAGCGGATTGAAAAAAGGGAAAGAAAATATACCAAATAACATCCCGGACATATTAAAAAATGGGGAACTTTCTGGTATAATGGGAAAGAACTGATACAAATTAAATCCCCATAACAAGGGAGCGAACATAAATGGCAAAACAGATTCATATCAGGCTGGATGACGCAGTCTATGACGCTATATCAAAATATAACGATGATACAAACATTTCGATGCAGGATGCGGTTTCTACTGCGCTCATGCAGTTTCTGACACGAGAAATGAGAGACTCAGTGCCAGATGCTTCTGCATTTACCTTCATTGACCTCTTCGCGGGGATTGGTGGTATGAGAATTGCCTACGAACAGGTTGGAGGCCACTGCGTATATTCGAATGAATGGAACAAGTACAGCCAGCAGACTTATTTTGCAAACTTTGGGGAGCAGCCCGATGGCGATATTACCAAGGTGGATGAAAACAGCATCCCTGACCACGACATTCTTGTCGCAGGCTTTCCTTGCCAGCCGTTCTCAATAGCCGGGGTCTCAAAGAAGCAGAGCCTTGGAAGAGCAACCGGTTTTGAGGATAAGACCCAGGGAACTCTTTTCTTTGATATCTGCCGAATCCTGAAAGCGAAGAGACCCAAAGCATTTATGTTGGAAAATGTGAAGAACCTTAAAAGCCATGATAGGGGCAGGACGTTTAAGGTGATCACGGAGGCACTTGAAGAGTTAGACTATGAAGTGTTCCATGCAGTGCTTGATGGACAGAACTATGTACCGCAGCACAGGGAACGTATTTTAATTGTTGGATTTGACAGGAAAAGGTATGACCGTGATATTGGGTTCCGCTTTAACATAACACCCGTGGAGTCAAGACCAGTTATAAAAGATATTCTTGAAACAAATGTAGATGACAAATATACGCTTACAGATAAACTCTGGACATATCTTCAGAATTATGCCGCAAAACATCGTGCTGCGGGTAACGGATTTGGATATGGCATAGCAGATCCGAATGGTGTGTCCAGAACACTGTCTGCCCGTTATTATAAAGACGGTTCTGAAATTCTGATTGAACAGGAAGGAAAGAATCCAAGAAGGTTGACACCGAGGGAATGCGCAAGACTCCAGGGATTCCCGGATGATTTTGTTATTCCGGTTTC
>CAJODX010000143.1 GCA_905233295.1 uncultured Synergistales bacterium
GCTCGTCAAAAATTCGTGGGGAACATCACGCGGAACGAACGGCGGATATTTTTGGATTCCCTACGAACAGACAACGTTCGGCGGAACGGCTTTAATCGTTGAAAAATTTAATTCGGGATTAAAACATTACGGCTATGATGATTTAGGCTGGTGCAAAAATTTAAATTATTCATACGCTGCAAATGTTTTTAAGTCTGACGCTGACGGAAATTTAATCGAAACATCTTTTTACACGCCGCAAAATGATTGTGAATATGAAATTTTTATTTATAAACCCGAAAAAAATTTCGTTTCGCCGTCTTCAGGAAAATTAATTTCAAAAATCAAAGGCAAAATGGAATATGCCGGCTATCACACAGTAACTCTGCCGGAAAAAATTCCGCTTGAAAAAGACGAATTTTTTTCAGTGATATTAAAATTCAGAAAAAAAATCATGCCGGTTGAAGGTGCAGTTGAAAATTATTCCGAAAATGCCGCGGTTAATCCACGCGAAAGTTTTTTTTCAAACGACGGCATAAACTGGACTGACGGAATTAAATTTAAGGCAAACGCCTGCATAAAAGCATTTGCAAAATAAAAGACATGAAATTTTCACCCTGCTATAATGCTTTCCATTTCGATAAAAACAGAGAAAGGATAAATTAAATTGCCCGTAAATTCAAATTCGATACATAGACAGGTAATCTCAAATATAATTCCGGCAATCATTGTCGAGATAATGATTTTAATTTACAACCTCGCTGATACGTTTTTTATAGCGCAGACTGACGATCCTTATCAGATTGCTGCCGTGTCGCTGGCTTCGCCTGTGTTTATGATGCTGATAACAGTCGGAATTATTTTCATGGCAGGCGGAATGTCCTGCATATCGCGCGCGCTTGGAGCTGGTGAAAAAAAACGTGCCGACAGTTTAGCTTCGTTCGGTGTATGGGCAGGTATTGCAACAGGAGTTTTAATGACGATCCTGTTCATGGCTTTCATCGGAAAAATTTTAATGGCAATAGGCGCGAGCAGAGCTACAATCATTCCGGCATATTCGTATCTTTCAATCGTAATGGCTTCAGCTCCGTTCGTTTTATTCAGCATGGCGTGTTCGGGAATTTTAAGAGCGGAAAATAAACCTAAACAAGCAATGAACGGTCAGATTATAGGCAACGTCTTAAATATAATTCTCGACCCGATAATGATTTTATATTTAGATATGGGCATAACAGGCGCGGCAATCGCCACAGTGTTAGGCACAGTCGCGGGAGCATCGTATTACATCGGATATTTTTTAGCCGGACAGTCTTCACTGAGCATTCATATCAAAAATTTCAGAATAAAAAAAGATATATCCCTGAGTATTTTCGCAATAGGAATCCCAGCGTGTCTTGACCCGTTTCTGATGAGCATTTCACAGATGATAATGAACTCCCTGATGTCAGCATACGGAGATATGCCTGTCGCTGCGGCAGGTGTCTCAATGAGAATCGAACAGATAGCAACGTTAATCGCTATGGGGTGTGGTCAGGGTGTCCAGCCTTTATTAGGGTTCTGTGTAGGCGCAAAAGACTGGGACAGATATAAAGGAATTTTGAAATTCGCACTTCAGATTGCGGTTGCTATAAGTCTCGGAATGGTTGCATTCTGTTATATTTTCACCGAAAAAATCGTTCATGTTTTCCTTGTCAACGAAGAAGCTTTCGGCTACGCTGTGAATTTTTTAAGAATGAAATTAACGAGCAGCGTTTTGTTTGCAATATTTTTCATTTTCATAAACGCGTTGCAGGCAATGGGTGCGGCAAAGGCTTCATTTATTCTGAGCATGTGCCGCCAGTGTGCGCTTTATATTCCTTTGCTTTTCATAATGAATTATTTTATGGGAGCTTACGGTCTGATATGGGCGTTGCCGATGGCTGAACTCCTTTCATTACTCCAGACTGTGATATTCTATGGAAAAATAGTTTTCTCTCCTAAAATTTTTGTCGAAAGGAAAAAATAATACATAATGAAAGTCAGGGCGATATATCCGGGTTCTTTTGACCCTGTAACGAACGGGCATGTTTATATAGCTGAACGTGCGGCGGCAATTTTTGATGAAGTCATTGTCAGCGTTCTCGTCAATGAAAGAAAAAACGCGGCTTTCAGTGTCGGGGAACGTTGCGGAATGGCGGAGGAGGCTTTGAAACATGTCAGCAACATAAAGATCGACAGCTTCAACGGTCTTCTTGTTGATTACGCCAGACAGAAAGATGCGAGTGTAATAATACGCGGTCTTCGTGCGATGTCGGATTTTGAATATGAATTTCAGATGGCTTTGATGAACAGACAGCTCGCGCCTGAGATTGAAACTTTTTTTATTGTTACTGACCCGAAATATTCTTATGTGTCAAGTTCGAGTGTCAGGGAAATTTTTCATTTCGGCGGAACCGTTGAAAACGTTGTGCCTCTCGTTGTGTTTGAAAAGCTGAAAGAACGCTATAAATTATGTTAAAATGCTTTCATTCATTAAATCAAAACGGTGCGGGTAGGTGAAATTTTTATCAATGAAACAAAAAGGCTTTACTCTATTTGAACTTTTAATTGTC
>CAJODX010000144.1 GCA_905233295.1 uncultured Synergistales bacterium
CCGACACTTACGATTTGGACAACACCGTCCTGACAATCAGGTTAATGGCACCCAGCACACATCACACTATGGGCGGACTTGTAGTCGATACTGAAAGACATGTTTTAACCCCCGACGGAAGAATAATTCCCGGACTTTACGCGGCAGGAGAAGTTACCGGCGGCATTCACGGCGGCAACAGGCTTGGAGGCAACGCAATCACTGAAAGTTTTGTTTCGGGACGTATCGCGGCTTCATCAGTTGCTCAGGACAACAAATAGTTAGGAATTAGGAGTGAGGAGTTAAGAGTGAAAAAACTCTTAGCTCCTTTTTTTATAATTTTTATTATGAAGAAGCTAAAATTAAAAGAAAAATTTACATTTTCCCGTGGCATTGAATTAATTTTTATTGCGGTTATTTACATTTTTGCGCTTGCTGTTTCGTCCTCGTCAGCGGCTTCGGTCATCAGAAGTAATTACAGAAGAGTCTTAGCGACGAACATTTTGAATGATAAGATAGCTCCGTATTCCAAACTGACGCTCGAAAATATTTCATTGCTGCCCGGACGTTACGCGGTAACAAAATCTGTTCCTTCAGTCGATCCCAACAGCAGCGAATATTTAGGCGCAGCTTCAAACGTAATTTTAGAAATCAGCCGCCCCGATAAAAAAGGAATTTACACTTTCACATACGACAGCTTTCTGGACGGCAAAAACAACGATAAAAAAATTTCAAAAGTTCAAATGAAACTTGAGAAAAAAAATAATATTCCCGTCTTTTACGATATAAAAGCAAAAAAAGAATCCCGCAAAGGAACGTATATAGCTTTCAATGGAGATGCCCACAGGTATCTTTGGGTAATTTTTGACGAACGGGAGCAGAAGTCTGTCAGTCTTTATCCGTTAAACGGCGACTGGCTTCCTGCGGGTGTTCTTAACGGCGAATGGAAAGAAAAAATAACAGGATCGTCTTTCGTTTTCTCTGACGAAACCATGAGGCTCTCTTCCAACGGGGAAGAACTCGTCGGCAGATATGCGCTCGAAGATAACAGAATGTATTTTGAATTTCCAAACGGAGCTGAGGGACTCTATTACGTGGCATATAATCCCGACAGCCAGCAGCTGGTTTTAACGAAAATAGCAAATGACGGAATGCTCAGGGCAATGGCTCTCGAAAGGACAGACAAAGCACCGGTTCAAACTCAGACACCGCAGATTGCATATCAACAGAAATCAGCGCCGGAGCAGGAAACAACTCCGCAATACGAATCCGATTTTGAAGAAGTCAGGAAGAGCGTTACTGCAACACGGCGTAACTTACAGATTCCGATGAACAACGCAGGTGAGATGACAGCCGACAGCATAAACAATACGTTGACAAATGAATCAGAACGAGTATATGAAAATGCGCGCGTGCCCGGTCTGCCTCAGAAAACACAGCCTGTTTACCGTTCGGAAACAACGATGACTCCGAAATCAGTTCCGCAGCAAAAGCAGACGCAAAATTCAAATTCGCAGTATCAGGCAAGTCAGCCGGATTCAGAACCCGAATTTGAAGACGAAACGTTCACAGGGACGTTTGAATATCGGAACAATGAAGATGGACTGTCTTTTGTGTGGCGTTTCAAAAATGACGGACGGTTTGTTTGGGAAACTAAGTATAAAGGTCTGCTAATTCCTGTTACGGGAAATTATCGTCTAAACGGGGATATAGTTACGCTTTTTTATGACGATGACTCTTCCACTTCCGATACAATGACAATCGACAGAAAGAATAATACGTTGACAGATGAGTTAGGACTGGTATATGTAGGTGCAAGCGCACCGATCTGGAAACAGAAACAGCAGTCTGATTATCCGCCAGAACAATCAAAAACGGCATATTTAGCTAAAAACCCCCCGGCTCCCACGTCGCAGACTCAAACTGCACAATCAAAGCCAGAAGATAATATAAACGGCTATTATTATTGTGCGAATAAGGACTTAATGCTGCATTTAGGCAACGGATGGTGTACTATTTATTCTAATTTTGGTTCTTATGGACAGTCTATCTTAATGAATGGACGTATTACAGTGGATGGAAATTCCGTTACCTTGAATCTGTACAGCAGGGACGGAAGATATAATCCCATAAATAATCCGCTCGTTGTCGAAATGACGGCTGACAGAAAAAACGGAACACTAAAATCGTTGTCGGGACTCGTTTTTAACCGCGTGGAGAATATTGCTCAATTTGTTACGCAAAGAAACATGAATAACGCATACAGATATTAAGGGGAATATTTTCAATCAGTTTCCGTTGTCAGAGAGACTACTATGAACGCGCTTCGTTGTCATTTTTTCGGCTGGGATTCGCCATTCTGAATTTTCAAAATAGACTTGTCCACTAAAACAGATTGAAGCCAAATTTTTAGGATTTTATCTTAAATATTTTCAACGCTTTTTCGAGGTTAATGGGCAGGTCTAATCAAAAAAATTGACTCGCAGTTTTTATTTTGAAAATTTTTCATGAAGGCGCGTCATGACAAGTTAAAATTAATGCGGGTGTGTTAGTAAAAGTATTAGTAAAAATTAAATTCC
>CAJODX010000145.1 GCA_905233295.1 uncultured Synergistales bacterium
CCGTAGCCATGCTTGAAGAGGCGATCGCTGACGCGCAACCGAAAGTTTTGAATTTTACGTCGTCAATCACTTTCGTTTCGGGGTTGACCTTCAAATAAATTTTCATGATGTCGCCGCATTTTGGATTTCCTGCTTCACCAACGCCGTCAGCGTCAGGAATTTCACCGACGTTTCTCGGATTTATAAAATGATCCATAACTTTCTGACTATAATCTAATGCCATAATTTCTTCTCTCCTTTTAATTTTTTACTGTCTTCAAATACTCTTCCCATAATGGGGACATTTCGCGCCGTCTTGCAACTATCTCAGGCAAAACGTCAAGAACGTAATCAATCTGTTCATCTGTTGTTAATCTTCCGAGAGTAAATCTCAAAGAGCCGTGCGCCATTTCGTGTTTTAGGCCAAGAGCTAAAAGGACGTGTGACGGGTCAAGACTTTCAGACGAGCAAGCACTGCCAGTCGATGCCGAAATTCCTTTTGCGTCGAGGTCTAATAACAGCGTTTCACCTTCGACACCGATAAAACTAAAATTCACATTATTCGGGAGACGTTTATCGCCTGTCGCGCCGTTTAATTTCGCGTGAGGAATTTTTTCGAGCAAGCCCGCTATTAATCTGTCGCGACGTTGTGAATTAATTTTCTTGTCTTCTTCGAGGCGAGATTTCAAAATTTCCATTGCCTCACCGAATCCGACAATGCCCGCGATGTTTTCAGTAGCTGCGCGGCGACCTTTCTCTTGCGCTCCACCGTGAACAAAATTTTCTGGCCTTAATCCCTTGCGAAGATACAAAGCTCCGACGCCTTTGGGGCCGTACATTTTGTGAGCCGACATTGAAAGCATATCTATATTCATAGCTTTAACGTCAATGTCAAGATGAGCAGCGGCTTGCACGGCGTCAGTGTGGAAAGGAATTTTTTTCTCGCGACACAACGCGCCAATCTCCGCGACGGGCTCAATAGTTCCGACTTCGTTATTTGCAAACATGACCGACACAAGCGCGGTTTTATCCGTGATTGCGTTTTTTACGTCCTCGACGCTCACAAAGCCTTCAGAGTCGACGGGCAAATATGTAACTTCAACACCGTGATATTTTTTAAGATATTCAGCCGTGTGTAAAATCGCGTGATGTTCGATTGCAGTCGTGATTAAATGATTCTTCCCGGCTTTCATGGCTTTTTCAAGCGTGCCTTTTAATGCCCAGTTGTCAGCTTCAGTGCCTGAACCCGTGAAGAAAATTTCTGCCGGATCGGCGTTCAAAGCGGCGGCGACTTGCGCACGAGCTTTTTCGATTGCGGCGCGGCTCTTACGTGAGAACGAGTAAACGCTTGATGGATTTCCAAAATTTTCGCTGAAGTATGGCATCATAGCTTTCAAAACTTCCGGGCTAGTCGGAGTTGTGGCAGTGTGATCCATATAGACAAACATTTATAATTAATCCTCCTTTTTAATTTTCAAAGCTTTGTTTCTGATTTCTTTTCGTTCAGGGTCGATAAAAGTTTCGAGATTTTCAAGAAGAGAATTTTTTTCAACGGCAATGTCTTTCAAAGTCGTAGCTTCAAGAATTTCATCGACGGAACCTTTGACGCGTCGCCACAAATTAAAAGTCGGACATGTTACAGCGTTCTCGCAGCCCTTGTCAGTCTGACACGAACCGAATATAAACGGCTCGCCTAGAGCGTTCAAAATATCAGCGATTGAAATTTTTTCGGCCGGTCTTGCAAGTAGATAACCGCCCTGCGCTCCTCTGACGCTTTCAAGAAGGCCTCCGCGTTTTAATTTCCCGAAGAGCTGCTCAAGATAATTCACCGGGATATTCTGACGCGTAGCAATATCACTGACCGACACCGGGACATTCGTTTTGTCTAAAGCCAAGCACAAATCTGACATTGCCCGCAGACCGTAACGCGCTGTTGTTGAAAGCCGCATAAAATTTTTCTCTCCTTTCATCTTAAAATTTTGAACGGCGCAAAGAATATCATATGCAACTTTTTTTATCAAGATTAAAATTATTGCATTTCGATTTTAAATTTTCTTGACCGATAGCTACAACCTGTTGTTATACTCAAAAAAATTTTTTAACGGAGGTCTTATAGATGAAAATTTTAATTTGTTCAATCGTAATGTTATTCGTGCTCTTCGGAACGTCCTTCGCGGACATCAAGCCCGTGAAAAAATTTGAAGACAGAACGCCCACGCCCTTCAATGGCAATCCCTTCGGCTTCGTTTATGGCGACGCACTCACTGACAACGTTAAAGGCAAAGTCAACGTTCACCCGATAACTTACGAACTTAACGGAATCAAAATCGCTGCGAACATCTACACGCCTGCGGATTATGACCCGGCGAAAAAATATCCAGCGGTAACAGTTGCGCACCCGAACGGCGGAGTTAAAGAACAAGTTTCCGGCCTCTTTGCTCAAAGACTTGCGGAACTCGGCTATATCACAGTTGCGGCGGACGCGGCTTATCAGGGCGAGAGCGGCGGCGAACCTCGACACACTGACATTCCTTTCTTCAGAACCGAAGATATTCACGGCATGGTCGATTTATTG
>CAJODX010000146.1 GCA_905233295.1 uncultured Synergistales bacterium
AACGACAGGATATTCATCTTTATCGCGCTCTAAATCTTCAGTGCCTAAAATGTCGCCTAAAATATTTAATGATAAAACTTCGCCGCGCAATAACGTCGTAGGTTCGCCGTGAACGGTCTTAATATTTTCTTTGCGGACCATGATAGTTTCTTCGACGTTTTCAAGCGAAATAGCGTAAGTTTCATTTCCGACTTTGATTAAAAGTGAAAGAACGATAGCAAGCGTCAACGGAAGTCTAATGTAAACGTGAGTTCCTTCGTTTTTCTTGCTGACTAAATCAAACTGGCCGCCAAGCTGTTCGACTTTCGTTTTAACTGCGTCCATTCCGACGCCACGTCCTGATAAGTCTGTAACTTGTTTAGCCATACTGAAACCTGGAAGTAAAACTATTTGAGTCGCCTCGTCGTCGCTCATTATTGCGGCTCTGTCCTCTGTAATAATTCCGCGCTCGATAGCTTTTTGCTTAACTCTTTCAGGGTCAATGCCTGCGCCGTCGTCAGAAACTTCAATAACAACTCCTGAGCCTTCCTGATAAGCTGCGATTTTCAAAATTCCTTTTTCGGGCTTGCCGAGAGCTTTTCGTTCGTCAGGGTGTTCGATGCCGTGATCCATTGAGTTACGGATCAAGTGAACCATGGGATCTCCGATTTCATCAATGACTGTACGGTCAAGTTCTGTGTCTTCGCCTTCAAGGACTAACTCAACATTTTTATTTAACGTCTTTGAAAGATCGCGGATAAGGCGCGGGAATCTGTCGAACGTGAACGATACGGGAACCATTCGCAGCTTTGTAACAAGTTCCTGAATATCGCCGGAAATTCTGCCTAACTGTGAAAGAGTTTCGTCAAACTGTCTTAATCTTGCTTCCTGCACAAGTCTTTCGATTCTTGCACGTGAAATAACAAGTTCGCCGACAAGATTCATTAATTTATCAAGGCGTCCGATGTCAACACGGACTGTCTGAGCAGCTTTCTTAGCGTCTTTCTTTGCAGGTGCAGCCGCGGGTTTGGGCGCAGCAGGAGCAGCCGCCGCAGGGGCTTGTGCCGCAGGTTGAGCAGCAGGTGCTTCAGCCTGAGCCGCCGGTGCAGGAGGTGCAGCCGCAGCCATCTCCTCAGCTTTGAGTTCCTTGACTTCAGCCGTCTGAACATCGCCGATTTTTTCAAGCGTTGTCTTTACGTCCTCAGCTGATGCCGTACTCGAAACAAAAATTTTGAAATCAAAATCAAATTCTTCTTTTTCGAGCGCGTCAGTTGAAGGGATCGCTTTATAAATTTCGCCAAGTTCTTCAAGTCTGTTCACGACCATATAAGCACGTGCCGCCTTTAACAGACAGCTCTGACTGAGAATAACGTGAACTTCATATGCGCTCTGACCTTCTTCATTGGCGTGTTTTACCCAGTCAGCGTCTTCTGATGATGCCCCGGCACCGCCTTCAGCAGGTTGAGCAGCAGGTGCAGCACTCGCAGCAGGAGCAGCCGCAGCTTCGGGCATAGGACCTTCGTTACGGAAAGCGTGAACCATATCCGAAACGTCAATATTTGCGTCATTGCCGCCGCCTCGAATCGCGTCAGCCATTTCCTGCAACGTGTCCAGACCCTTGAACAGTAAATTCATATCGCTCTCTGTCAGCGGACGTGTTCCCTTGCGTGCAGCGTCAAGCCTGTCTTCCATGGCGTGAGTAAGCCCCATCATATTCGTGAAGCCCATCGTTCCCGCCATGCCTTTAAGAGTGTGTGCAGCTCTGAAAATTTCGTTTATAACGTCCATATCGACCATATTTTTTTCAAGAGCCAGCAAATAATCATCGAGTCTTTGAACGTTATCGTCAGTTTCATCAAGGAAAGCTCCCAGATACTGACTCATATCCATATCTGCCAAGGTAGTTTATTCCCCCTTAAAAATTCTCATAAAAATTTTACTGATTTCTGACGATTCTGACTATAGCCTCCGGAATGTCATAAAGCGGAAGGACTTCATCGACAACCTTAGCGTCAATAGCGGCTTTCGGCATTCCGTAAACCACGCAGGTTTTTTGACTCTCAGCGATGACATATGCACCGCGTTTTTTCAATGTTATAGCTCCGTCCGTTCCGTCCCGTCCCATGCCTGTGAGAATCACGCAAAGGACATTGCCGCCGTACTGCTCGGCAACACTCTGAAACATTATATTCGCGGCAGGCTTGACTGACAAAACGGGAGGCGCATCAGACAGCGCACACACAGCTGCACCCGAACGTCTTTTAACGAGCAAATGACTTCCGCCGGGAGCAATAACAGCACGTCCAGCCTTCAAAGTCAGTCCGTCAAAACCTTCGACAACTTCAATCTGGGAAGAATCATTTAATCTCTTTGCAAACGAAGATGTAAACTCTTTAGGCATATGCTGAGTTATGACGATAGGCACCGGGAAATTTTTCGGAAGCTTCGGCATAAGATCGCTAAGAGCCATAGGACCGCCTGTCGAAGATGCTATTGCAACAATATCCACCCTGCCGGTGCTGAGATTTACGGGCTGAGTGGCTCTCGGAGATGTTCTTGCAGGTGCGGACATTGCGGAACGCGGCATTATTTTTGCCGTACTTGCTGCTACAACTTTTTCGATTAATTCCTGTCCTACATCGCGGATATTTAATGAAATTGTCCCAGACGGTTTGCCTATGAAGTCAACACAACCGAGCGAAAGTGCTTTCAGTGTCGTTTCCGCGCCTTCCTGAGTCATTGAACTCACCATTATAACGGGCATCGGCGTTGTCTTCATAATTTCCTCAAGAGCTTCAAGACCGTTCATAACGGGCATTTCAACGTCCATTGTAACGATGTCGGGCTTGAGAGACTTAATCTGCATTAAAGCATCTTTACCGTCCCGTGCCGTACCGACAACATCTATTCTGGAATCCGATCTCAGAATATCGCCGATGAACTGACGCATTAACGCGCTGTCATCTACGACAAGGACTTTTATTTTATTACCCTGAGGGGGCATTTTAATATTTCTGCTGTCAACAATTTATTTTTACTGAGTTTACTAACTTTTTATCGTGGCAGCAGATTGCACCTCCTTTCTGATTTTCCTTTTATATTTATATTTTCTTATTTTTAATGAAAAATTAAAAAAATTATTTTTTCTTCGTGTTTAATTATAAACAATAATCTTAAAATTTTTATTTTATTTCTTATCGTCTTCAAGAAAGAGATTTTTCGTTAATTTTCTTAAAAATCCTCTCATGCCGCCAACGGAATCAGGAACAACTTCGCGTTTAACTTCAGTGCCTTCAAACATTCTCAAAACTTCGCCGGCTAAATTTCTGACGCATATTCCAGCATTTGAATCCGGGTCTGTTCTGTAAAAAATTTTGCAGTTTTTCACAGAGCGATTTACAACGTCATCTTTCAAAACATAGCCGATATATGCCGGAGCATTGCCGAGAAACTGCATTGAAGCGAGCCTGATTCGTTCCGCGACTTCTGAAGCTTCACGGCTGGAGTTTGCCATATTCACAACCAACATTAAGCCCGTTCCTCCTGCACCGCCCGACCATGCAGCCGCACCCAGAGATTTTATAACGCCGTAGGCATCGCGGATACTCGTAGGTTCAGGCGTTG
>CAJODX010000147.1 GCA_905233295.1 uncultured Synergistales bacterium
AAAATCTTCAATTTTGTAATCTCCAAGCTGTTCAACGATGTTCGAGCATAAAGTCGGAAGATTTATGAATCCAAGAGTATAGCCGTCAGGTCTTGCCTGCGATAACGCTGTCCAGCCTATCGAGCCTGAGCCGCCTTCAAGATTTTGAATCACGATTGTCTTGCCGACAGTATCGCCCGCGAACTTTGAAAGAACTCTCGCAGTGTTGTCCGTGCCGCTGCCTGCCTTATATGCAACGATAACCGTAACGTTTTTTGATGGTGTCCACGCGTAAGCTGAAACCGAAATGAGCATTAAAGCAACAAAGATTGCCGCAAAAATAAATTTTTTCATAAAAATCACCTCGAAAAAAAATTTTGTTGGAAAAATTATATTACGAGCTTGAAAAAATATTTTTTCACTCGACTGTAACGCTTTTTGCCAGATTACGAGGCTTATCAACATCGAGTTTCCTCGCCACAGCAACATAATAGCCCAAAAGCTGTAATGGAATCACTGCAAGGCTTGCGGCAAAATGCTCGTCAGTCTCAGGAATATTGAAAATAAAATCGGCTTCCTCTTTCAAAGCTTCACAGCCTCGCGTTGCTACGATTAACAGAAAGCCTCCGCGGCTACGGGCTTCAAGCATGTTGCTCGCAATCTTCTGATAAAGATTTTTCTGGGTCATTATTCCAGCCACAAGCATTCCTTTTTCAATGAGACTTATCGGTCCGTGTTTCATTTCACCGGCGGCAATGGCTTCGGAATGAAGATAGCTGATTTCTTTCATTTTCAAACTGCCTTCCATTGCAACAGCGTAGTCGATATTCCTTCCGAGATAAAATGCGTTGCGTGCATTCACGAATTTTTGCGCGAGTTCTTCGAGTTTTTCCTTTTCGTCAAGAATTTCGTCAATTTTTTCGGGAAGTTTCTGAATTTCCGCGATTAATCTTTCACATTCAGCGTCATCAATCACGCCGCGGACTTTCGCAAATTGAATCGCCAGCGAGTAACATGCCGTCAGCTGTGCGCTGTATGCCTTTGTCGTTGCCACTGCAATCTCAGGACCAGCCATTGTGTAAAAAACACTGTCGGCTTCACGTGCTATTGTGCTGCCTACAACGTTGACTATTGCAAGAGTTTTAATTCCGTTTTCTTTTGCGCGCCTCATTGCAGCCAGTGTGTCAGCTGTTTCTCCTGACTGCGAGATTATTACAGCAAGAGCGTTTTTGTCGAGCGGCATATTCCTGTAACGAAATTCCGAAGCGAGTTCAATGCGAACCGGAATTTTTGACAAATCCTCGATTACATACTGCGCGACTGCTCCGGCGTGATATGCAGAGCCGCATGCGATGATATAAATCTGAGAAATATTTTTTATTATTTCAGCGGTTAAATTCATATCTTCGAGATTTATTTTTCCTGAATGATATACAGAACCGAACGTGTCTTTGACAGCACGAGCCTGCTCGTGAATTTCCTTCATCATAAAATGTTCAAAGCCGCCTTTTTCAGCAGCGTTCATATCCCACGTAACCTCGCTGAGTTCTTTGTGTTTTGCGTAGCCTTCAGTGTCGAAAAATCTGACAACGCCTTTTTTGAGTTGAACGATTTCCATGTTGTCAAGATAATAGACCTGTCTTGTGTCCTGCAGGATTGCTGAAACATCAGACGCAAGGAAAGATTCTCCCTTGCCCTGTCCTGCGATTAAAGGTAAATCTTTTCTCGCGCCCCAGACTTCATTCGGAAAATCTTTGAATAAAAGAACGAAACAATATGAGCCTTCGATTTTATGAATTGCTCTGATGATTGCCTTGAGAGGATTTTTTTCCTGTTTGTAGTAAAAATCAATTAATTTTACCGCTGCTTCAGTGTCTGTCTGAGAATAAAATTTATAGCCATGTTCAGCAAGTTCGTTTTTTATCTCGCGATAATTTTCAACAATTCCGTTATGTACGGCAACAACAGACATATCATCGCTCCATAATGGGTGAGCGTTCACGTCCGAAGGTTCGCCGTGAGTTGCCCAGCGTGTGTGTCCGATGCCGCATGTACCGGAAATTTCGCAGCCGGATTTTATTTTTTCTTCAAGAACTTTCAGTCTTCCTTTATTTTTTGCGATTTTAACTTCGCCGCCGTCAAGAACCGCAAGCCCTGCGGAATCATATCCTCTGTATTCAAGTTTCGCGAGTCCGTTCAATAAAATATCACTCGCCTGACGTTCGCCTGTGTAGCCCAAAATACCGCACATTTTTATCAGCCTCCGTTAAGATTTTTTTGTATATTTTATAAATAAATTTTACAGAGTTTTTCGAGTAAAGACAAATTTTTTCGCATATCAACAAAATTCTATTGTAACCCTACATGAAGTTATAAGTTTGCAATAGAATTTTTTTTAATTTTTTTTTTTATTTTTTTTAAATTTTTTTTTAAATTTTTTTTAATTTTTTTAATATTTTTTTGCCACAACAAAAATATAAAAATTTTTTAGCATTCATAAAATTTCACAAAGAAAAATTTTTCTATAACTTTACCAAAAAACGCAATTCATCTTCCG
>CAJODX010000148.1 GCA_905233295.1 uncultured Synergistales bacterium
TTACAACTCTCCGCGCAATATACAAAGGGTCTTCGCCAGCCTCGAGCATTCGTGCAAGCCAATAAACAGCCGCATCAGGATCTGAATTTCTCATTGACTTATGAAGAGCTGAAATTAAATTGTAATGTTCCTCGCCGTCTTTGTCATATAAGAGAGATTTTTTTGATGTGCATTGTTCAAGGATTTCTTTTGTGATTTTTATTTTGCCGTTTTCATCTTCGGGACTGTTCATCGCGGTCATTTCCAGAAGAGATAACGCCGCGCGAGCATCTCCGTTTGAAAAAACTGAAATTGCACGCAAAATTTCTTCATCGGCAAAAAAATTTCCGCCGAGAACTTTTAACGCACGTTTCAGCAATTTTACAACGTCATCAACGCCGAGAGCCTTTAACACAAAAACTTTGCAACGTGAAAGCAAAGCACCGTTAATTTCAAAGGAGGGATTTTCTGTTGTCGCTCCAATCAAAATTATGCTGCCTTTTTCGACAAACGGAAGGAAAGCGTCCTGCTGTGCCTTGTTGAATCTGTGAATTTCATCAACGAAAACTATTGTTCGTTCGCCGAAATTTTTATTTGCGTCAGCCTGCTTCATAATTTCACGAATTTCTTTAATGCCGCTTGTTACAGCCGAAAAATTTATGAACGAAGCGCGTGTTTTTCGTGCGATTATGCTTGCGAGAGTGGTCTTGCCGACTCCCGGAGGTCCCCAAAATATCATTGAAGGGATTCTGTCTCCCTCGATTATGTTTCTCAAAATTTTTCCGGGCGCGATTAAATGTTCCTGTCCCGCAAAATCTTCGAGAGTTTGAGGACGCATTCTCGCGGCTAAAGGTTCGTCCGACGGAACTGAAAATAATGAATTGCTCATAAAATTTTTTCTCTTGAATTTTCTTAAATTCTATCATAAAGATTTGCCGTTGGCATAAAAATACTATAAAATAAATATCACTATTTATAAGGAAAAAAATGAATTTAAAATGATAAAAGTGAAAATTTGCGGCATATGCCACGAATCTGAAATCGGAATAATGAATGAGTTAATGCCGAATTATGTCGGTTTCGTATTTATTCCGAAGAGCCGTTATTTTATTGCTCCCGAGTATGCCAGTATGCTGCGTTCAAAACTTCAAAAAGGAATAAAATCAGTCGGAGTTTTCGCAAACGAATCTTTAAAAAATGTTGCTCTGTGCGTTGAAGTCGCGGGTCTGAATATGGTTCAGCTTCACGGCGATGAAACAGGCGAATATATTGCCGCGCTCCGTGAATATATCCGCTGTCCTATTATGAAAGTTTACAAAGTCCGCAAGCCTATTGATGCCGAAAGAGGAATGTATTCGACGGCGGATTACGTTATGCTTGACGGCGGCAACGCAGGAGACGGAAAAACTTTTGACTGGTCGATGATCGGCAAGGTACGCAGAAAATTTTTCCTGTCAGGCGGTCTTACTCCAGAGAATGTTGTCAGCGCACTCACGGTATCATCTGCGCCGTATGCATTGAACGTATGTTCAGGCGTTGAAGCAAACCGCACGAAAGATTACAGAAAAGTTATGAAATTTATCGCGGCTGTCAGAAATTTCAAGAGTCAAAAACAGATTTCAATATAAAAAAATCATGTTTTTGATTTTCATTGCCGGAGTTCTGTGGGGAACAATCGGAATTTTTGTCAAAGAATTAAACGCGCTTGGTGCGGACTCCGCGTCAACATGTTTTTTGCGGATGTTTTTTGCGTTTATGATAATGTCTTTTGTCGCGGCTGTAAAAAACGGAAAAAATTTTTTCGCTGTCGATAAAAAAACTTTGCTGATATGCGCCGGAATTGGTCTTATATCTCACGGATTTTTCAACATCTGCTACACGGCTTCAATAGGCTTCAATAAAATTAAACGGAATGGGAATTGCCTGTGTTTTGATGTACAGTGCGCCTGTTTTTACGGCGGCGGCTTCGGCAATATTTTTTCACGAAAAAATTTCACGTCTGAAAATTTTCGCTCTTGCCTTGAATATTCTCGGCTGTATTCTAACAGTTACCGGCATAAATATTTTTCACAACGCCGAAATTTCTCTGACAGGAATTTCAGTCGGGCTTGGCACGGGATTCTGTTACGGAATGGCGGCGGTATTCGGAAAAGCCGGAGAGGAAACAGACGCGTCGATTATCAGTGCGTACAGCTATTTTTTTGCGGCGGTCTTTTTGTTTATATTCAACACTCCCGGATTTGAAAATATTGATTCAAAGATTTTATTCACAGGATTTCTTTACGGATTAATCCCAACGTCTTTTGCCTATATGGTGTATTATAACGGCTTGAAAAAAATCCGCGACACCAGCAAAGTCCCCGTTATAGCTTCAATCGAGCCTATAGCGGCTGTGTTTATCGGAATGCTGATATATAATGAACATGTCGGCATCGCAAATTTTGCCGGCATTGCCGTTGTATTTTTGTCGATTGCTATAATGATGAAGGCAAAATGAAAAAAATTTTTTATACAGGTGATAAATAAAATGTCGAAAATTGCAGTGGCAGTTTTAAACCGCAAGGGCGGTGTAGGAAAAACCACAATGGCGGTTATCCTTGCACAGATGGCTTTAGTCAGACACAATAAAGTTCTTGCCGTTGACCTCGATCCTTCAAACAATTTTTCTGACGCTCTCGGTTTTATGAAAAATTACTTTAAAGATTCCCTGAGAATTAAAAAAGACCTCGAAGACAGCGATGCTGATGCTCCCGAAGAATGGATCGTGATTGACTGCCCCCCGAATCTTGAGGAGGCTTCAAGACACGCGATAGACTTTGCCGATATTGTTGTTGTGCCGGTAAGACCAGACTTTTTCTCGCTTTCAAATTTGGGCGTTATGTATTCGATTGCGAAAAAATCCGGCAAAGAAGAAGCTCAGCTTCCACTTGTCAGGATAGGCTACGACACCTCGGCAATGAGCAAAATAGCCAACCAGATTATAGCCGAACGCGATTACCCTGTGGCTGAAGAACTTCCCCTGCACAAAAGAATCCCGTTTAACATCACATCGGGGCTTGTATGGTCAACAGGTTTGACGGCAAATTCACGCAGACCTTACGAAAAACTTTACGATAAAATCATCAAAGCTGTCGAAAAATTACAGGCAGGTATTGCGGACATCAACGAGGTCTGGACGGACAGAAAAGAGGCTGAAACAGAAAATGCGGATATTTAAGGGACTTGAAAATATTCACGCTGTTATTGACAGGCACGAGAACGAATGGCGAAAAGAACAGGGCGAACAGGTTGAAGATATTTCAGAATCGTACAGCGTTGAAGAATCTGTCCGCCGCCGTTTAACAAAAAGCGTTGCCGAAGGTTCGGGAAAATTTTCCGCTGACAGATTTTTAGGCGGTTCGTCAAAAAAGGAATCCGGCGAAGCAGCTTCAAATGTCGAAGTCGTTTCCGTCATCAAAGAAAAGGACGGAAAAAAACATTCGTGGCTCTATAACGAGGTTGTCAAGGCTATAAATGACGCTGTCGGAGATGACAGACGCACAAAAGTCGTTGCCGTTTTCATTCCTGTCATTCAGAACAGCAAAGAATTTGAAGATCTTCCCGTTGATGAACGTGTAACGCTCGCGCCGGTTAATATTGAAGCTGAAGAAGCTCAGGAAATTCAAAATGAAGAGCCTGCGGATTTTTCTCTCGAAGATGACACGGAAGACATAATATTAATCGGAAAGGTCGAAGAGGAAGAAGAAAAAGAAGAAACTCCTGCTGAAATCTCTGAAGAAATCAACGAGCCTGAACAGGACAGCGCAGAAGATTCAAACGAAAATCTTGAAGCCGAAGCCGCTCAGGAAGACTCAATGCCCGAAGAAACTCACGATTTTGATTTAATCCCGGCGAGTGAGGAACACCCCGATGAAGAGTTAGCCGAAGCGTTCAGCGCAATGGAAGAAAAAATCGGCGGAATTTCAGAAACGGAAACTGAAGACCCTGATGAAACAACGCCCGAAGAATCTTTTCATGCTGAAGAAGAAACTCAGCCTGATGAAGCCGAAAATTTTGAAACTCCTGACGGATTTGAAAATCCTGAAGAAACTCAAACATTGCAAGAGCTGGAGCCGACACCTGTTGATGAAGCTGATGAAATTAATGAAGCTTCGGATTTAATGTCAGAGCCTGAAGACGCTGAAACTGAAAATGAAAACGCAGAGGCAGATGAGTTTGAAACTGAAACTGAATCTGTAAGTGAATCTGTAAACGAAACTGAAGAACTTGAACAGGAGAACGGGATTCCTCTCGCTGAAGCAATGAGTTTTGAAGAA
>CAJODX010000149.1 GCA_905233295.1 uncultured Synergistales bacterium
AAACTCTCAACGCACATTCCGCTAAATTTTCAGCTGTCGGCAGCACTAAAATCTCTGAATCCCCGAGCAGTTTTTTCTGAACGCGTTTGCCTTTTTCGTCAATCGAAATGACAGGGATTCCAAGTCCGGCGCAGAGTTGGTTTGCCGTACCGCCCAAACCCAAAAGAATTTTCACGCCGTTCAATGACTTTGCAACGCTGTCATAAGTCAAATTTATGTTTACGGAATCTTTTGTAAGATTTTCAGAAATTTTCTTCCAGCCGTAAGACTCGCAGGCAGAAAAAAAATCCGAAAAATTTAACGTCGGCGCAAGAATCATTCTGAAATTTTTTTCATTTTCAAGATGCATGATTTCCGCAGCGTCAAGCAGCAGTTTTACATCACGGTTCGCTCTTGAACGGCTTCCCGGCAACAACAGAATCACATCGCCGCGTTCATATTTATCAGCTTCATATAAAAGATCCATTATCGGACTTCCGGCATATACAGCCTTTTTCCCGATTTGTTCCGCGCTCTTTGAATCTCTTGTCCACGTTTTTAACGTGAATCTGTTGATTAAAAATTTTTCCAGCCGCCAGTGTCCGCTAAGATACACTGTCTTAGCCGTTGCCGCGAACATTGGACGCGTACCTGAGCCGAGCAGTGTATGGAGAATTAAATAAACATCTCCGACGCATATCGGAGTTAAAATTTTTCCGGCGAGTTTGTTCCAGTCATTGAGCTGCGCACGAACATGCTTTAATAATCCGGCGCGCATATCTCCCCATAAATCTTTAACGCTGTATTTCAGAACTCCTCCTGACGGCGTTACTGAAGGCGCGGATTTAACCTCAAAATTTTCTTTTACGTAAGCATCTCCGCGTCCGACTAAAGGAAAGGCGGAAATTTCTGAATCAGGAAATTTTTCGCGGAGTTTTTTCGCGAGAATGACACCGATGGCATCTTCACCGTATCCGTTTGACGCCACTATAATTTTTGGCTGAAGCGTTTTTGCCAGAGTATCAAAAAATTTTTCGCGTTCATTGACTTCGGTTTTGACTTTCGGAACGGCAAGAGGAATATCAAAATCCCATTTTCCGTTTTCTGGAAGATTATATAAATCTTTTTCAGTGCAGGACATGTAATCCGCGTTCAGATTTTTTGCGGCTGAATAAAGATTTTCAAGATCTTCGTGCGAATAGCTGTGATGATCTCTGAACATTGTTGAGCCTTCGACTTTTAATTCAAGCTCGTTCAATGTTTTTATGAAACTTTCAGGGCTTCCGATTGCTGAAAACGCGAAAATTTTTGAATTTTTCACAGGGGCTTCAGCATCGTTGAACATGAGCCAGCCTTCGTGATTGATTTCGGACGTAAAAATTTTTTCGGACGGAATAAACTCAGAGACTTTCAATTTTAATTTTTCAAGTTTATCCTGCGAAATTCTTTTCGATTTCGTCAAAACGACAATATCGGCGCGTTTCAAAGCCGGAATTTTTTCGCGCAACATTCCAGCCGGAATTAATTTTCCTGAGCCGAAAGGACAGACAGAATCTATCAAAACTATATCGGCATTACGGCTCATGCTCCTGTGTTGAAAGGCATCGTCGGCAATGACAAGCTCAACGCCCTCAGCTTTTAACGCTTTTATGCCGTCCATTCGATGACGGGCAACAGCAACGGGAATATCAGGGAGTTTCTTTGACAGCAACAAAGGTTCATCGCCTGTTACCGAACGTTCTCCAATGCCGTTGCGGATTATTAAAACATCGTGAGATTTTCCGGAATATCCGCGAGTAACGATGCCGGCTTTTATATTTTTTGAAATCGCGTAGTCCGCGAGCATTTTCACGAACGGAGTTTTATTTGTACCGCCGTACGTTAAATTTCCGACACTGATCAAAGGCAAAGGAGGCTCTTCAGCCTTCAGAAGACCGTGCGAATAAAAAAAATTCATAATTGAAACCGCAGACCCCATCAGCCATGACACAGGCGTGAAAAACACGTTGATCCAAAAATTATTTTTCAGCCCTTTAACGTAGAGCATATAATTTTTAAGAAATTTCCCCATTCTGCATTCTCCATAGTTCAGAGTAAAGTCCGCCGGATTTTATTAATTCGCTGTGAGTTCCCGACTGAATGAAATTTCCGTCCTGCAAAACTAAAATTCTGTCAGCTTCACGAATCGTTGAAAGTCTGTGCGCGATTATCAATGAGGTTCTGCCCCGCATTGCCTGATTGATTGCTTTTTGCACCTGACGTTCTACAACGGTGTCAAGAGAACTCGTTGCCTCATCTAAAATTAAAATTCTCGGGTCGCGTATCACAGCGCGTGCGATTGCGATTCTCTGACGCTGACCGCCCGAAACCGTAACACCGCGTTCACCGACTTCGGATTCGTATTTTTTCGGAAGGCTTTCAATAAATTCACGAATATCCGCAATTTCAGCAGCTTCAATAATTCTATTCATGTCAACATCGTGAAGCCCGTAGGCAATGTTGAAAGCAATCGTGCCTTTCATTAAAACACATTCCTGCGG
>CAJODX010000150.1 GCA_905233295.1 uncultured Synergistales bacterium
AAGATCAGCAGAAACATTAAAATTAGGCGTTGAAAGAATTCTTCACGAACTCGTATCTAACGATATCGTGGTGGTAAATTCGTTATGTCATCAAAATTTAGGCTAAAAATTTTTCACGTTCCGTTAATTTTCGGACTGGTGGTTGGCAGTTCGGGCGATTTTTGGCGCGCGGAGAGCCAAAATTTTAAAAAATCCGCATCCTCTCCTAAAAATTTTGCCCCCCAAAGTGAAGACGCATCCCCAAAAAACCCAGAATCGAAAAATTTAAAAAACAAAAAATCGCAATCCACAAAAAAAAGAAAAGCCGAGCTCATTCGCGACGAACTTTTCAAATGCAACGTCACCAGTAAACTCTACGATCCCCTTCACTATCGCATTATCAAAAAAACTAAACTGCGAGATATGTCCAACATCCGCTTGGCCCTTTGCTCGACTAAACGCACAAATTTAAAATCACGATACGAACGAATAAATTTCATGAAATCCATTGTTGCCGTGATGAATTGGGTAAATGCCTGCATCATCGAACAAAGAAATTTCGTTCTTTCTGTTAAAGAAAAAAGAAAAAATCGCGTTGAACTTTCAAACATCGAAAAAGATCGCTTCTCAAAAATTTGCTCCTTCTACAGAACGCGAAATATTGATGAATTGTTGAATCGTGTGGCACCTATTCCACTTTCATTAGCTGTTTCTCAAGCGATTTTAGAAAGTGGATACGGAAGCAATCCCGTAATTTACAGAAATAATGCGTTTTTCGGCATGATGAAAAATTCTGAATATTTACACTCTTTCAGCACATTGCTCGAATCAGCCATCGCCTATTCCAAAACCTTAAACGTGCATTCTTCCTACAAAAACTTACGTAAGCAAAGATCTTTAATGATCGCTAAATCTCAAAAAATAGACGGAAAAAAGCTCGCAGGATTTCTTGGAGTCTACAGTACGAATCAAAAATATCATCAACTGATTCTTCAATTGATGGAAGAAAATAACCTTCAATTATTTGATACAAAATTGCAATCAATCACGACAAATTTTAATCAATCCCCTAAAAAAACATAAAAACATCTGGACAGCGACTTAATTTTAATTTATATACGTTAAATACACGGTTTGTAACGGTGTTGGTTTGCCCAGATAGCTCAGTTGGTAGAGCAGAGGACTGAAAATCCTCGTGTCGCCGGTTCGATTCCCGCTCTGGGCACCATGTTTTGGTATTGAGTGAAAGTTCAATTACTGAAGTTTCGATGAAAAATCTAAGATAGAGAAGATATGCGTTTAAAAGAAATAAAATTAAAGATGCCCGCCGAGTTGTTGGCCTTTGCTGAAAGCTTGGAGTTGGAAAATGCCGCAGCCTTGCGTCGTCAGGACTTAATGTTCGCAATTCTAAAAAAATTAGCAGAAAATGAAGTAGAAATCATTGGAGAAGGAGTTTTAGAAGTCCTTCAAGATGGTTTCGGATTTTTGCGATCGCCTGAAGCAAATTACATGGCAGGTCCTGATGATATATATGTTTCACCTTCTCAGATCAGAAAATACAGTCTGAAAACAGGTGATACTTTAGAAGGAATCATTCGATCTCCGAAAGAAGGAGAACGCTATTTTGCTATGGCTAAAGTAAATTTAGTAAATGGTGATCCGCTTGATGTTGCACGTCACAGAATAAATTTTGACGATCTTACTCCGCTTTATCCAAATTCAAAACTCACTTTGGAATTTGATAATCCACTTGAGCAGGATCTCACAACTCGAGTTATTGAAATAATATCTCCTCTTGGTCGTGGGCAACGTGCCTTAATTGTTGCTCCTCCGCGGACAGGGAAAACTGTAATGCTACAAAATATCGCAAGAGCGATAACAACAAACTCCCCTGAGGCTCATTTGATTGTGCTTTTAATTGACGAGCGCCCAGAAGAAGTTACCGATATGAGACGTTCTGTTAAAGGTGAAGTTGTAAGCTCTACATTCGATGAAGTCCCTACCCGTCACGTACAAGTCGCTGAAATGGTTATTGAAAAAGCTAAACGTCTGGTTGAGCATAAAAAAGATTGATCATTCTGATGCCCGGTTAACTTCCGGGCAGTTTTTTAAGATGGGAAATCCCCGGTCCGACAGACCGCTTTTAGAGAAGAATAACGTAAAATGATTTCGGTTTGAATTTCCGCCTTGTATGCACTTGGAACCGGACTGTTCTCTGACTGTAAGGGGGAAATCCTAAATGCATCTGTTATATGTTCATGATATCAGGGTCAAAAGGCTTCTTCCACTGCAAGCTTGCTTGCAAGTGGGAGAAAGGCTTTATGACCCGCCCCACATGAGGCACGAAGTGGGGCGAAAGCCCCATGAGAGTGCCGAATGTGGGAGAAGCGTGAGAGCACGAAGTGCGAAACGCTTCGGATATCGGCTTTTGACCCCAACATCATATGATTCACCAGCCAAAAGTATGGTTTCCGAAACCGTGCTTGCACGAGTGGAGGAAAACATACTTGGGGCGCCCCAACATGAGGACGAAG
>CAJODX010000151.1 GCA_905233295.1 uncultured Synergistales bacterium
CGGACTGTCGGACAAACTCAAGTAGCTACGGCGAAAGAGGACAGGTTGAACGAGGAATAATCGGAAAGGTGAAATTACACTTAATTACACTTTTTACGTAGCAGATTTTGTTAATGAAAATTTTAATCGTTGAAGACGAACCCTCTATCGCTGAGGTTGTCAGTGCATATGCAAAACGCGACGGATATGAAACCGTCATTGCATCAGACGGGCTCAAAGCTCTTGAAATTTTTGAACGCGATGATATTGATCTGGTGATTCTTGATTTAATGCTCCCGAAATTGAACGGCGAGGAAGTTTGCAGACGAATACGCGAAAAATCTTCCGTGCCTGTCATCATGCTCACTGCAAAATCAAGCGAGTCGGACGTTGTTGAAGGTCTTGATTCAGGTGCTAACGATTATGTTTCAAAACCTTTCAGTCCGAGAGTTTTGATGGCTAGAATCCGTGCGCAGCTCCGTCCAAAAGAATCCCGCGATAATATTTCATCAGGAACGTGTGCGGACGGACGAATCGAAATTGACCCCGAACGCGTTGAAATACGAAAAGACGGAACACCTATCCCCGTTACGAAAAGTGAATTTTTAATTTTTTCGACTCTCGTTTCAAGACCGATCCGAACATGGTCGCGCGAAGAAATTATTCGGACGGCTCTCGGCGATGACTATGACGGATTCGACAGGACGATAGACACGTACATTAAAAATTTAAGGAAAAAACTCGCTGAACCGGGACACGAAAACGGCTGGATAAAAACTATTTACGGCTTCGGTTACAGGTTTGATGATGAAAAATAAATCTCTGCGCCGGCATTTTCTGGCACTTTATGTTTTGCTTGCCGTACTCAGCGGCATTGTCGTTCCGGCTCTGGGAGTTCATTTCAGCGTCAACGCGTTCAGAAATTATCAGATTCAAAGACGGCAGGCTGACATTGAAAATCTGGGTGAATCTTTAACGGCTCTCTATGATGAAGAAGGCGGAATCTGGAAACGCCGCAGGGTCATGGACATTTTAAGACCCGCACCGCAATGGGCAGGAATGATAATATCTTTGATAGCCAGCGACGGAAGAGAAATTTTCACGCTCAGACCGATGCAGATGAATCATTCGCATGGCATGTACTCAAACAATGAAAGCGGAAAATTTTCCCCTGATGATAACAGTGCTGAAACAGAACACATAACTTTCACTCTGGGGCGCAGCAAAAATATCGGCTATCTTAAAATTGAAAGAAAAATTCCTTCAGGACGTTACGAAACTTCTTTTATAAGTTATTTAATGCGCTATACGCTGGCTGGAGCTTTGTTAATGATTTTGTTCGCGTGCGGTGTCGGCTGTATTGTAGCGGAAAGTCTCAGCCGCCCTGTCATAAAAGTCATTGAAAGGACAAAAAAAATTTCAAAAGGCGATTACGATATTTCAGAAAAAATTCCGTCCGCAGGTATTCAGGAGCTTGACGATCTCACTAAAGGAGTTGAAAATCTCGCGCGTTCTCTTGCGGGTCAGGAAAAACTCCGCCGCCGTCTTATGGTCGATGTTGCTCACGAACTCAGAACGCCTTTAACCGTCGTAAGAACTCAAATTGAAGCAATCTCTGACGGAATTTTAGAGCCGACTCCTGAACGTCTTGAATTATGTATGAACGAAATGAAAAGACTCGGCGGACTGATTGAAAATGTTGAAGCTTTGACACGCCTTGAAGGTGAAACTCTCGAAATTCATACGGAAAAAACGGAAATGAAAAGTTATCTTGAACCTGTTCTCGAAACTTTTGAGCCGGTATTTGAAAAGGCTGAAATAAAATTTTCATATGAACTTGAAGAAAATTTATTCTGCGACATCGACAAAAATAAATTCCGGCACGTCATTGACAATCTTCTCTCGAATGCTTTACGTTACACGAACGCCGGCGGTAATGTGAAAGTCAGACTTCAAAGCTCGGGAGGAAAAATTTACATTGAAGTCAGCGACACAGGCATTGGAATTTCGGAAAAAGACCTGCCGAATATTTTTGAAAGATTTTACAGAGCAGATGAGTCCCGCGCAAGGGTTACGGGCGGCAGCGGCGTCGGATTAGCCATCGTGAAAGCAACAGTTGAAGCTCACGATGGTAAAATAACAGCTGAGAGTGTCAAAGGTAAAGGTAGCGTTTTTAGGATAGAATTAGCGATTGGAAAGTAAAAAATTTTTTCAGGAGGTTTTTTAATAATGCTTAAAGAAATGTTTATTTTTTCATTGGCTGCGATGCTTTTTTCGTACAGTGCCAGAACGGCAAACGGTGCAGAAGCTGAAAATCTCAGCGAAATTTTTCCGGTTGGAACTCCCAATACAATAGCCGGCGAACATTTCACAGGAAAAAGTTTCCTCGCGCCTGTTTCAACTCAGCAGGTCGGAATTTTCAACGTAACATTTGAACCTGGCTGCTACAACGAATGGCACATTCATCACGCCACTAAAGACGGCGGACAGATTTTAATTGTAGTTTCAGGTC
>CAJODX010000152.1 GCA_905233295.1 uncultured Synergistales bacterium
TTAAAAACGCAGTATTTAACGTAACCAAGGCAGTTAACAATATTAAAATCGAAGTTGAAGATAGTGTTTATCCTGAAAATACTGTTATCCGACTGACTGCTGCTGTCAGTGGCACATACACTGTTGATGTCAGCGATGCACACACCGGCAAATCGATCGCACAGGGCGTTAAAGTAACCGGCAACGTAGCTCACGGCGTAATTTCACCGAACGTTGACGTAGAGTTCAGCGCTCTCGGCGGTGTTAATGCTGCATGGAACGATGACCTCAAGAAATTCACGTACACGTCATCAACAGAAGAGTCAATCCTTCACCTTTCAGACAACACGACCGTTCTTCAGATCGGCGCAAACGAAGGCGAAGACATGGGCTTGAACATCGGCGATATGCGTTCACACGCACTCGGACTTGACAGCGTCAACGTTATGAGCCAGGAAAGAGCTGCACGTTCAATCACAGTCATTGACAACGCGATCGACAAAGTTTCAACTCAGCGTGCAAAACTCGGTGCGTACCAGAACAGACTTGAGTACACAGCGAACTACCTGACGACAGCAAGCGAGAACCTGACCTCAGCAGAGAGCAGAATCCGCGATGCCGACATGGCGAAGGAAATGATGCAGTTCACGAAACTGAACATCATGCTTCAGGCTGGTAACTCAATGCTTGCACAGGCAAACCAGCAGCCTCAGAACGTCCTTAGCCTGATCCGTTAATTAAGAGTCATACTGACCCTTAAACATTAATAAGCGCTGCAAACGGGGGAGGGGGGTAACTCTCTCCTCCTTTTTTTCAGTTAAAAGCAACGCGCTTAAACGGAAGCAGGTGGTTGATCATGAATTTGGGGTAAACGTGAATGACCTGCCCGACTTTATCAATCATAAATCACAGCCTGCTGAACAACGTCAGGTAATCAGGACTAAGACGCTTGGAGATGTTATGGGTGAAGCTCAAAAGCCGGATTACAAAAAAACAGCCGAAAAAATTTTACGCGAGGAAGTTCAGACAAAAAAATCAGAAGAACGCGCTGAACAGGCTGATGAAATCAAGGCGAAAATTATTGAGAAAGCTTCCGAAAAACATCACATCAAGTATGACGTTATAGAGGACGCTGATATTGTTCAGATCAGCGTGGTTAGGTCTGCGGATGGCACGGTCGTTCGTAAAGTTCCTCCGGATAAAATTGTCAATTTCGTTAAAGAACTGCGGGAAAAAAAATCCGCGAAAGAACGAAAATTTGACATTAAAGCATAAAACGCTCAGGGGTTGGAAATGAAAAGCCGGGAATTTTTTCCTGACTGCTAGCCCCTGATTTCTGGTAAAAAGAGGTGAGAAAGAAACATGTCAATGATAATGAACCATGATATGACTTCAATAATGGGTCAGAGAATTATGAACAAAAATTCGCTGGCGATGAAAAGGTCTCTCGAAAAGCTTTCAACAGGTCTGCGCACCCAAATAGCCGATCTTGATAACACTGCAGAGCTTGCTATCGGCGAGGTCATGCGTTCGCGGATTTACGGAATGGAAAAAGCTCTGAACAACTCGCAGGACGGAGTAAGCCTGATTCAAACGGCGGTCGGAGGTTTATCTCAAACACAGTCGATGATGAACAGAATGCGTGAGCTTGCAGTACAGGCAGCTGACGATACGCTGACTCAGCAGGACAGGAGTTATATTCAGGTCGAAATTAACTAAATCCGCGACCAGATAGATTTAATTGGAAACTCTACACAGTTCAACCGAAAAACTCTTCTCAACGGTGATAACGCTATACTCTGGAGCAGCACCGACAGCAACGTCAAGGCAATAGTCAACGGCGGTCTCCGTTCAATAGACCAGTACGGACAAAAATACAGCGTTGACGGAAATTTTAAACTCACAGTCGATACTGAAGCTGGCAAAGCTCAAGTTCAAAAGTCAAACGTATTCAAAGTCAAGCATAACAATGCCGCCGCCGGCGAAAACGTAAATTCAAATATCGGCGTTGAAGGCGTTGAAGCCGCAGGAGACATTCCGCCGGGTGTTTACAGTTTTTCATTGTCAGATTCCGAAGGTCAGGACGCGAAATTCACAGGCTCGTATAAAATCGGTGAACTGGTCAGAGATACTCAGACTTACAGTGCTGATGAACTCGATGAAGATGACGAAGATTTTGAAGAGATTGACTTTGATGACTTTGAGCCTACAAAGTCTGCAAACGAAATCTTTAATATTCAAACATCTGACGGACTTACTGACAATGCCAGCATTTTATTTGAAGTCGAAAACGTCAACAGGGACAACGGCACGGTAACACTGAAAGCGACTGCTGACATTTTAAGTCAGGAAGGTATTGCAAGCCGGAAAACAATCGACAACATTATGCTTGAAGACGGCGGCAGCGAAATAAATTTAAGCGGGCTTTTCGGTTCCGTCAGCATCAGCCTTGAAGAAGAGGGAATTTACTATGTTCAAAACGGCGGTGCGTTCACTGTCAGCGTGTCGGCGCAAACTCCTGTTGAAAATGCCATCGGAATCAACATTAAAGGCACTATTGACGGCTCATACGATGACAAATGGGAGAGCGCACCTTTCGGCAACGAAACTCTTCATTATGTTCTTGACGGAGATAATCTTTCAGAGAAAGAAATAAAATTTTCAAATTTTATTTTAAATGAAAAGACCGGCATCATCTCCGAAGGGAGTTTATATTTGAAAACGAACGCTGAATTTCAAAATTTTGAAGACGCTGAGGGCGAAATTTTTCTTGCAGAGCTCACAACGAGTTATATCGGTGAAGCTGCTTCAGGAGAAACCCGACTTCGCGACATTGATAAATTTTGGGACAGTGAAGGAAATTTTCTGCTGAACGATCCGAAAGAAATCACTTTGACACAAGGCGACGGAAAACAGGCGAAAATTTTTCTTTACGCTGATGATACGATGAACAGCGTCGCGAAAAAATTAAACGATGCAATAGCAAACGGACTTGGGCAGGGAATGTACGTTGATGACGCTTCAAAATTCGTTTCGTTCGTTGAAGGCGGCACGAGCGGCACTGAAGCTGTGAGTGGAACTCTCGTTATGCGTTCGGCACTCGCAGGACAGCGCGGCGAGATAACTCTTTCAGGCAATGAAGATTTGTTAAACGCCTTCGGACTTAATGAAATTCAAAAATCCGTTGAAAACCGTTACAGCGTAACAGTCAGGAACGCTCACGACAATTCAGTCATCGCCGAAAATATAGAAATTTCCGGCAACAGGCTTGTCGGTGTTATTCACAAAAACGTTGACGTTGAATTTGACCCTGCGTTCGGCATTCAGACATCATGGAACGAGGCGGAAAAAAATTTCAGATTCACTGAGAGTACAGGCAGTGCAACTCTTCATCTTGCTGACAATACGACCGTTATTCAGAGCGGTACGGCTGAAGGCGAAGACGTTATGATAAACATCGGGGACATGCGCTCACATGCTCTTGGACTTGATGCAGTGAACGTTATGAGCCGTGAGAGTGCAGCACGGTCAGTTGCTATTATAGATCTTGCGACCGATAAAGTTTCAATGCAGCTTGCAAAACTCGGAGCGTCTCAGAACAGGCTTGAACATCACATTGGAAATCTTACGGACGAGATGGAAGCTTTAATCGAAGCAAACAGCACGATACGCGATACTGACTATGCCAAGGAGATGCTTGAGTTTACGAAAATCAGAATTTTGATGGAGTCGAACTCCGCGATGCTGGCACAGTCGAACACAATACAAACGAACAGTATTTTAAATTTAATGCGATAAATTTTTTTCATAAAAAAAATCCCGGGTTTAGAGGGTTGAACTTAGGGATTTGCCAAAACAAGCAAATTTGAGCCGACCTTCTTCAAGCGGGACAACAGAAAAACGACCATGTAAGAGTGAATTGCTCCTGCACGGTCGTTTTTTTATTGTTGTATGTCCAACTTATACTCATTATTGAGGAACTTAAGATAAAGTGTCTCGCCAACGCATCCGTTTAATCGGCGATGACTGAGAATTCTTCGTCCATCTTCATTTTCAATCGTGCAGTAGTAAAAGCGAAAGTTTGCAACCTCTAAAATTATGTTTACACTGAAATAATTGTGGCGAATGCAGAGGAATCCCAATGTCAAATAGAAGATAAGGAATAAAACAACCTGACTCCATTGTGTAAAATCAAAGGCAAACAATGGCAAAATATAAGATAAAAGATATTCTGCGGTGATTGTCTTTTCTTCTGTTGCCGAAATTACTTTGTGTGGTGTTGAGCCTTCCTTGCCATTTGTACATAACGCTACCATCAACACAGTTAATGCTATGAGGCAGGAAATCAAAATACAGCCGATGCTAATGAGTTCTGTCCATGCTGTGCAGTTCGATAGATCTGCGAACACGACCTTCATTTTTTCAAGAGTCAATTTCTTCTTCCTCCTATTTCTTCAGCTGTGTCTGCAGCTCCTGAAAGCTCTCCAGTGCTGACTGCAGACACGCTATGCTGTACAATTAAAACCCGATATAATTCGCAGTATCCAGAACCCTGTTACGAAGTTCTACGTAATGCTTAAAATTATTTGTTAGGTACATAGATGGCAATTGCGTTTTTTCTGTAAGGGTATGCAAATAAGGGAGGTGGACTGTGGAAAGACTATGATTATATTTAACAGAACCATCACTCATAACTGCAATTATATTTCTGTCAAACAATTTATGATGATTCTCGCATAACCACAAGCCATTATCTCCATCTGTTGCATATCGAACTTTATCTTCTATGCTGATTGATTTTGCAGCCCTTATACTCGCAACAGGCCAAATATGTGCTCCCTGAATTATATCGGGAATCGTACATCCACACAGGGCACAGTGTTTCTCGCCGAGTTTATCAAGTAGATTATACTGATATCTTGGAGAACGCAGTTGATTGCCACGGCTCTCTTCAAAAATTCTTTTTTCGAAAGTCATGTCGGTTTT
>CAJODX010000153.1 GCA_905233295.1 uncultured Synergistales bacterium
CTACACTGCCAATATCAAGTTCTAAGTGTCAAAGCTGATTTATTTTTGACCCAATTTCGCCGGTCAATATGCGCCGACTTTCATAATAAAACTTTGTAACATATTCTCCGCACACTGGGGCTGAAATTAATTTCAAAAAGTTAAGAGTAAGCCCTTTTCTTTTTTCTCCTCGTTTTTTTTCAAAGTTCAAACGGCTCAAGGCTTCTCTTTAAAATTCCGTGCATGTGAGCAATAGCTATGCCGTAATTTACAATGGGAACATCTGCATTGATAGCACGTTTTATTCTTGACTGCATCTCCTGTTCGTTGAGCATACAGCCGCCGCAGTGAATGACTAAATCAAAATTTTTCAATTTTTCTTCATCAGGAAATTCGCCGCCGGACGTAAAAGAAAATTCAGGCTTCGAGCCCGTAAATTTTTTTATCCACGCCGGAATTTTTTCCGTGCCTATATCGCCGCACTGTCTGTGATGTGTACAGCCCTCCGAAATTAAAACTTTTTCGCCGTCTTCGAGTTTTGCGAGTTTTTCCGCGCCTCTGACAAGAATTTTCAGACTTCCTTTGTAACGCGCAAATAAAATCGAAAATGATGTGAGCAAAATATTTTCCGGCACAACGGCATTGACTTTCTCAAAAACTTGAGAGTCTGTTACAACGATTTTCGGCTTAACGCTCAGATTTTTCAAAGTTTTTTCAAGTTCAGAATCCTGACATATAAATGCTGAACAGTGAGAATCCAAAATATCTCTGATAGTCTGCTGTTGAGGCAAAATCAAACGTCCCTTGGGAGCTGCCTTGTCAACTGGAACAACGAGAATACATACATCGCCGGGCGTAAGCAAATCTGAAATTAATTTTTTTTCATTTTCATTTTTTTTCGCAAAAGCCGCGATTTTTTCCTTCAGCAAATCAATATTTTCGCCCGTCAGTGCGCTGACGTTGACTGAAGGCTGAGGAGTCATGGGAGGAAGATTCGTTAAATCAAATTTATTGTTTGCGATTATGAAAGGGATTTTTCTTTCATCAAAAATTTTTACTAAATCCTGTTCAGCCTGCGAAAATTTTTCATTTGCATCGTGAACCAGCACTGCTACATCACAGTTTGCAAGAACATTCAAAGCCTTTTTGACACGAAGTTCGCCGAGTGCGCCTTCATCGTCAATACCGGGCGTGTCGATTATCAAAACGGGACCGAGCGGCAACAATTCCATAGCTTTTTTCACAGGATCTGTTGTCGTGCCTTTGATTGATGATACGACAGCAAGATCCTGACCTGTTACAGCGTTTACAAGGCTCGATTTTCCTGCGTTGCGAAGTCCGAAAAATGCTATATGAACTCTTTCGCCGCTTGGAGTGTCATTCAAACTCATTTTTTTACTCCTAATATCGTATAAATCCCCATAAATTTTCAACTTTTACAGCCGCAAAACCCTCGCTGAAAGAATGCGCATCTTCAAACTGCGGTGAAATCTCCCATTCTCCGCGAACGTTGATGAAGCCCCAGCGTGCATCGGCAGCAGCAGGCGCGATTCCATCGCCGAAATTTCTGAGATTGTTGAACCAGCGCGGAATTGAAAATTTGTTTTTTGTGCTGATGTAACCCCATCCTCGATAACTTCGCCGTGTTCTGACCGGAGCAAGTCCGAAATTAAAATCTCCTGCTTCATAGTATGATGCTTTGATTACAACTTTGCCTTCTTTGTCGATATAGCCCCATCGTCCTTTGATATTGACACGGGCAAGACCTTCATTAAATTCTCCGGCACGCAGAAATTTCGGTTCAATAACGTAATTTCCTCTCATGTTGATATATCCCCAAAGTCCGTCGCGAGCCATTACAGGAGCTAAGTTTTCTTTAAAAGACCCCGCCCTTACAAAAGACGGCGCAATGACATAATTTCCGGCAAGGTCAATATATCCCCACTGACCGCCGGTCTGTACAGCCGCAAGTCCCTGTGAGAACGGCAAACCGTTGGTGAAAAATTTTTCGATTTCTTCATCGGTGTCTTCGTCAACACGTGTAAAAGCCGCTCTGCCGTCTGTATCTATGTAATGATCGCCGACAAATGCAAACCCCTCGGAAAAATCTCCGGCTTCAGGTATTCTGAATATAAGAGGTATTGCAACACGTCCGAGATAATCTATATATCCCCAACGGTCATCACGTTTAACGGCAGCTAAACCTTCGTGAAAATCTTTCGCGCTCTGATACTGAGGTTCAACGGTGAAAAATACCGGTCCCGTTACTGCGGCTTCGGCAAAACCTGCAAAAAATAAAAAAATTAGTGCAGACAATAATTTTTTCATTTTTAACCTTCAGTGTTTGCAGGTGTCCGCCTTTGAGCTTTGCGCCGTTCAAGTTCGTCAAGA
>CAJODX010000154.1:0-396 GCA_905233295.1 uncultured Synergistales bacterium
GCAGGTACGCCTGAAGCGGAGAAGAAAGATGTAAGTACGAAATTCTCTATTTCAGCGAAAAACAACTCGACCGGAGCTACCGCAACCACAGCTGTTACAGTTGTTGCGAAACCGAAACCTGTCGTTGCTGAAACAGAACTCTCTGTAAAACCTGTGACTTTTGGTAAATCTGTAAAGGTTGCACCGAAGGCTACAGTGTCTAACACGGGTATGAAGTGGAATCTTACGTCAATTACCGCTCCTACGGCAAACATTCCCGAAACCAGAGATGCTACAGCTATAACTGAAGCCCTGAAGACGCTTGGTTTCACATTCGATGCGAACAAGGGAACAATAACAGGTGCCTCAAAATACGCAACGGGCAGTGAGGAAAGCAACGCGATCGTTTTCACAATG
>CAJODX010000154.1:442-2802 GCA_905233295.1 uncultured Synergistales bacterium
ACGGCGAAAGTTTACGTCCTTGGTGAAAAAGTCAAGCTCACCACGAAGAATATTGAGATCGGAATCGAAGATAGCGACTTCAGCGCAAGCAAGTACTGGATTACTACAAACGTTGCAGGTTACGCTGACCAGCGCGCCAAGATGACCGTAGATGATTCAGCGTCAGAAAACTACTTCAGAGCATCATTCAGCGATGTCGAAGAAGTTGCCAGTATGACTGTTGCTGACAACTCTGAAAAGAGCAACACGTTCGTGCTCACCGGAACACCGTCAAAACCGACGAAGAAGGCAACCGTCAACGTTGAGATGAACAACTACGGCACAGCCGCAACCGGCAAGATCACGATCAATGTCGTTGGCGCAAAGCCGGAAATCGAAGGCGACGACGCTGTTGATATGGACGCAAACGCAACGACGACCTTAGACCTTACGCTCAGCAATGCTGACAAACTTAACGATAAGGTCAAATGGAAAGTCGAATCGAAACCGGGCAACGGTGTAAGCGCGAAGATCACAGGCGATGCAAGCGGCGCGACAGTAACAATCAAGTCGAGCAAGAAGTCAACATCAGGATCGACAACGTTCACTGTTTCAGCGACAGACTCAGTAACGAAGAAGGCATCTGACAAGAAGACCATAACGGTAAACGTAACCGCGGATACGGAAGCAGTTGCTGAAGTTCTGGAAAATACAGTCGCTAAGGGCGAAGTCCTCGATGATGAGGAAGAAACCACGGCTACCGGCGAAGGTAAAGTCCTTATGGGTGTTCAGAGAACGGCAGGCAGCTTAACAGCGGCACAGCGCACGTTCATCGAACAGCAGGGCTATATCGTAGCGGCAGTACTTCCTGAAATCGAAGTTGAAGGCGCAGACGGTCAGTATGAATTTGAAGTTGACGAACTTGAGGAAGACGCGGCAACAGGCGCAGAGCTTGTATGGTTCGCATTTGCCTCGAAACCGACAACGGACGATGAAATCGTTGACTTTGCAGACCTTGCAACCGGCAAAGAAACAACAGTTATACCTGAAAGCCGTACATTAATCGTCGCTCCTTGGCTTAATGTCGGAACGAAGTACGCACCTGTAATTGCAGTCAAAGCAGAAGCAGGAGAAGCAGGAAAAACTGAATCAGAACTGAAGGAGTAATCCTTTTAATTAAATCTCGCGCATAATTTCTCCCTGTCGAAAGGCAGGGAGATTTTTTTTTGATAAAATATTTAAAAAAAGGAGTTTTTTTGCGAATGAAAAATTTTTTATGTTTTCTTTTTGCCGCGTTGATTTTTATTTTTCCTGTGTCTGCCTTTGCTGAAGACTACAATGTCGGAGTTCTTGAACAGCTCAACATGAATGAAGATGATTACAGAAAATTCGTGCTTGATAGACGCAACAGTGTCGGCTGGGATTTTTTAAGCCACGGCGATGAAAAATTTATTTATTACTCTTCCCTCGTAACAATGCAGATGGCACTGAACGCAGGCGAAATAAATGAAATTCAGCTCCCCGAAATCGTAGGTGAATATTTCATAAACTCAAATCCTTCGGCTTATACAGTCGCGTGTGTCTCGATGGTCAGACCGACTTATCTTGCATTCGGATTTTTGAGCAGCAACACGGCTTTGCGCGACAGATTCAACGCGGCTCTTCAGACTCTCAGAGAGGAAGGAACTCTCGAAAATTTAAGATTGAAATACATTGAAAATGCACACAGCGAAAAAATTAAATTTGAAAAATTTGACGGTGCTGAAAAAATCCGAGTTGCATTGACCGGCGATCTTCCTCCGATTGATTTTGTAGAAGCTGACGGAACGCCCGCAGGATATAATGTTGCAATAATCTCTGAAATTGCGAAAAAAATGAAAGTCAACATTGAAATTCTGAACGTTGAAGCAGGTTCAAGGTCAGCGAATCTTGCATCAAAACGCGCCGATGCTGTTTTCTGGTACAAGGTAACAAGGGATCTTGAAAATCAGCCGGACGTGCCTGAAAATGTTATTTTGTCAGAGCCGTATTACGAATGGAATAAATTTCTGCACGTAAAACGCAAATAATACGCGCAAAAAAATTTGACAAAATCTTAAAGCGAGTGTATTTTATTAATGTATATCAGACGATGCCGGAGTGGCGGAATGGTAGACGCAGTGGACTCAAAATCCACCGGGGGCAACTCTGTGGGAGTTCGAATCTCCCCTCCGGCACCATTTTATTAAATCAGGAGCGATTTTTTTATGCCTAACAAAAAGTCCGCGAAAAAGCGGGTGCTTACTTCAGAACGCAACAGACTTTATAATAAGTATTGGACATCAAGATGCAAGACCGCCGTCAAAAGACTTCTCGAAGCAGCAGAAGCCGGCGATAAGGAC
>CAJODX010000155.1 GCA_905233295.1 uncultured Synergistales bacterium
GATCTGAAACATCATGTATTGAAACCTGTTTTTGTCAGCAATGATGAAATTTTTGAACTTTCTGAGATTGAAACGTTTGAAAATTTTTCGCCCGAAAATATAGAGAGCTATTATAAAAAAGTAATTCTTAACGAAGAATCGCCGGAAGAAATCGAAAACGAAAATATCGACAGAATTGCGGCAACTCTTCACAATGATTTAAGAAATTACGGAAATTTAGGAGCGCATGAATGTCCTCTTATTGTTGCGGCGATACTTTTAGCCTTACGCGAACAGAAACAGGGCTTTAAGCTCGAACAATTAACTGGCGATGAAGTAGAAACGGACGGCGAAAAACTTTTCAAGGCTCTTGAAGCTAACCTCAGGCGTTCAAACGTTTCGGATCAGGTGAAAAAAGAACGTATTTTGAATCAGTTCACGTTCATAAAAGACAGGCCGATTTTGAATCGCGTTCATTCGTCATTGGCAAAAACTCCGCTGAAATATTTCGCCGAGTTTATCAAAAGACACGTGTATTCAAAGTTAAATATCGAGTCTTCGTCCGAAGATTACATTGGTCGTTTCTATATGGAGTTCATACGCTACACCGGCGGCAATGCTCAGTCGCTCGGAGTCGTCATAACACCGAAACATATCACGGAATTATTCTGTGATTTAGTTGACTTAAAACCCGATGACGTGATTTTTGACCCGTGCTGCGGGACGGGAGGATTTTTAATCGCCGGAATGCACCGAATGTTAAGCAAAGCCAAAAATGAATCCGAAAAATCGCAGATAAAAAAAGAACGGATCTGGGGAATTGAACTTCGTGATGACATGTTCTCAATGGCAACAACAAGCATGATTTTACACGGCGATGGTCAAAGCAATTTAATCTGCGACGATTTTTTCAGCTTCAATCCGTCGGACACGCAATTAAATGGGATCACTGTCGGCTTCATGAATCCGCCATATTCTCAAGCTCGGAATAAAGAGACTGCGGATTTGTCCGAACTTGCCTTTATTGAAAATCTGCTGAACAGCGTTCTCAAGGGCGGGCGGGTTGCCGTTATTGTTCCTATTTCAACAATGACAGGCAAGACCAATGACGATAAATTCAGAAAAGCAGAAATTCTCAAACATCACACGCTTGAGGGAGTTATAAGCCTAAACAAAAATACGTTCTACGGAGTCGGTACTGTCCCGTGCATCGCGGTTTTTACGGCGGGCGAACCTCATCAGCCCGAAAAAATTTCTAAATTCATAAATTTTGAGGACGACGGCTGGGAACTTCAAAAACACCGCGGACTTGTCGAAACCGAACGTGCAAAAGACAGGAAGCAGTATTTACTTGACTGCTGGCGTGGAAGAGTCGAGGATTGTCCATCAAAATTTATGATTGAAACTCACGCTGAAGCCTCTGACGAATGGCTGCACTCGTTTTATTATTTTAATGACGAGATACCGGCTGAAGAGGATTTTAGAAACAGTGTTGCAGATTATCTGACTTTTGAATTTAATATGATTTCTCACGGACGCGGTTATCTGTTCGGAGAAGAACAGGACGAAAAAAAAAATTCTTTGATTGCTAATAAGCAATGGGGATTATTTTATGTATCTGACGTTGCTGAAATAGCTTCAGGTATCGGGATTTACGATGCTGAAAGAATAGAAGGCAAAAAACCTTACATTGGAGCTTCAGCGCGAAATAACGGCGTAATTCATTTTGTCAGTAACGTCAATTCCAGTATGGAATCAGGCTGCGTTTCTGTGAATAGTAATGGCTCTATCGGTTATGCGTTTTATCACCCTTATCAGGCTCTTTATTCAAGCGATTGCAAGAAATTGAGAGTAAAAGATAAAAATCGCTATATTTCGTTGTTCATCGCTACACAGATAACGCAACAAAAAGAAAAGTATAGTTATGGCTATAAATTAAAAGAAGAACGGCTGAAACGTCAGATTATTCAGCTTCCTATTGATTCATCAGGCCAGCCCGATTATAAATTCATGGAAGATTTTATGAGGGACATTGAGCGCGATATTCTTAAAAATTATTTTGAATTTATTTCGCCGAGATTAAAACAAAAAACAAAAAAAGTTAATTTTGAAGGCCATGAATGGAAAGAGTTTCGTTTGGGCGAAATTTTTTCAGAATTTAAGAGAGGCAAAAGGCTTAAAATCGCCGACCACGTTCATGGAAAAATTCCTTATGTGTCTTCTTCGGGCATTAACAACGGCGTTGACGCTTTCATAGGAAACAACGGTGGAGTCCGAAAGTTTAAGAATTGTCTTACTATCGCAAACAGCGGAAGCGTCGGCAAAACATTTTTTCAT
>CAJODX010000156.1:0-2303 GCA_905233295.1 uncultured Synergistales bacterium
TGTGCTGTTGATAATCACGACATTTTACACGGCGTTTCAGGATAATATCTGGGTTGCGTCTGCAATGCGCGGAGTGCGGACGGCTGTTGCTCCCGTTATACTGAGTGCGTTGACGAGAATGATTGCGAGCGCGTTCAAATTTCCTCCGTGTTATCTTGTTGCGGCTGCAATGTTCGTTCTGTTTTTTTTCTGGAACATTAGTTGCGTATGGCTTGTCGTTATTGGTGCGGTGCTGGGGCTTTTAATCTGCGAATATTACGAGAGGGTGAAAAAAAATGATGTTGCTGCTTGAATTATTCTGGAGTTTTGTAAAAATCGGCTTCACAAGTTTCGGCGGGTTATCAATGATTCCTTTAATCTCTGGCGAGATGATTTCGCACGGCTGGATGACAGCTTCGGAAGTTTCCGACATCGTAGCTATTGCCGAAATGACTCCGGGACCTTTAGGCTTGAACTGTGCAACATTCGCAGGAATGAGAGCCGCCGGATTTTTGGGTGCGTTCATTGCGAACATGGGCGCGTTAGCTCCGACATTCACACTGTGTTACGCCGCATCAATCTTTTTTGAACATTTTAAAAACAACAAAAGGCTCATTCAGATAATGACAGGCGTTCGTCCTGCATGTGTAGGAATGGTCGCAGGCATTGTGATTCAGCTTGCGCTCGTGAATTATTCAGGAGCAGATTCAAAAATTCATTTTCCGTCTTTGATTTTGGGCATCGTTGATTTAATTTTGTTAATGAAATTCAAAATTCCGATTCCTTTAGTGATATTATTCAGTGCCTTTGTCGGAATAATTTTGTTTGGAGTTTTATCAATATGAAAAGAGAAAATTTAGAAAAAATAAAAAATCTCCGTCATGTGTTACACGCTCACCCCGAACTTTCAATGCATGAAAATGAAACCAAGCGGAGACTTATGAATTTTATCGAAGAGAATACACGTCTTGCCGTTGTCGATTGCGGAAAATGGTTTTACGCGTCGCGTTACGTTGAAGGCACAAAAGGGATTGCGTTCCGTGCTGACATGGATGCGTTGCCGATAAATGAATCCATAAATCTTCCTTACGCTTCAGAAAATCCAGATGTCGCTCACAAATGCGGACATGACGGACACTGCGCTGCATTGTGCGGACTTGCTCTCGAACTTGACGTAATGAATCCCGAACGTTCGGTTTATTTAATTTTCCAGCACGCTGAAGAGACAGGACAGGGTGCGGCGGAATGCGCGAAATTTTTGCGAGAACGGAGCATAAGCTCGATTTACGCGTTTCACAACTGGAGCGGCTGGGCATTAAACAGCATTGTTATCAGATACGGACTTTGCCAGTGCGCCTCGTCAGGACTCACAATAAAATTCATCGGAAAGACTTCACATGCAAGCGAACCCGAAAAAGGCATTAATCCGGCGTTTGCAATCGCGAAAATAATTTCTGAAATTGAAAATTTCACAAACAGAAATAAAAAAATTCTGTGTACTGTCGTTAATATAAAACTCGGAGAAAAAAATTTCGGAATTTCTCCGGGCGAAGGCGAAATTTCACTGACCTTGAGAGCCGAACGTGAAGAAGATATGCGGATTTTCAGAAATTCTGTCGTGAATCTTGCTGAAAAACTCGCTCAGGAAAATTCAATGAAAACTGAAATTTTAAACAGCGATTATTTCCCGGAGACTTTAAGCGACTCGTGCTGCGTAAAAAAAATCATTGAAGCGGCGAAAGAATTAAATTTGAAAATTATCGAAATGCCCGAAGCGATTCGAGCATCAGAAGATTTTGGCTTTTACACGAAACAGATTCACGGCGCGATTTTTTATATAGGGAACGGCGAAGATTATCCGGCGATTCATACAGCTGAATATGATTTCAACGATGAAATTTTAGAAACAGCTGTTGATGTGTTCGCAAAAATTTTTTTTCTTGCAAATTAAAAAAAATGTTCTAAAATTTGCGCCGATCTTCGCATTAAACCGGCAAGACCAATAGGCATTAACATTCCTCTGGCGGACACTGTCGTGAATAGTCGAAGAGTCAAAATAAGATTTTGATTTTTTTATTCTTAAAATTTTGGAGGAATGTTGTATTGTGCAAGCGACCAGGTCTTTTACTTTCGATTTCTGTGCTTTGTATTAGTGCGCTTATAGTTACGTTCGGTGTTGTTGATGTTGAACTGGAATCAGGTTCGCATTTCGGCTTGGGACTTCCGGCTCAGGTGCCGTTGCTTTTTGCGACGATATTCGCGGCTCTTGTCGGAGTTTTTTATCTTAAACAGAGCTGGCTGGATCTTGAAAAAGGAATGGCTGG
>CAJODX010000156.1:2316-3213 GCA_905233295.1 uncultured Synergistales bacterium
GTTCTTGTCGGCTGCCTTGTAGGTTCATGGATTCAAAGTGGCGTTGTTGCAACGATGATTTACTACGGGCTTGAAGTAATGAATCCCAGATATTTTTATCTTGCTTCATTGATTATCAGTGTTGTCGTGGCTCTTGCCACAGGCTGTTGCTGGACTACAAGCTCAACAGTCGGTGTTGCTTTGATCGGTATCAGCGCAGGGCTTGGACTTCCATTGCCTATAACAGCAGGATTTGTAATTTCCGGCGCATATTTCGGCGATAAAATTTCACCGCTTTCCGACACTACAAATTTAGCTCCTGCGGTGTCGGGCAGTGAACTTTTCGACCATGTACGCGCCATGATGTACACGACTATTCCGACTCTTTTAATAACAGCAGTGATAGCTTTTATGATGGGAGATTCGGCTCAGGGCTCTGACGGCGGCAGAATCGCTCTCATTCAGAGCATGATGCGTGCGGAATTTAATATTTCGCTTTGGGCTTTCATTCCCCCGATGATAATTCTTGTGATGGCATCAATGAAAATTCCTGCGATACCCGGCATAGTCGCTGGCATTATGGGCAGCATCGTACTGTCGCTCGTTCGGGGTTCAACGCCTTTTGAAACTCTTGAAGTTTTATTTTCCGGCTATGTTCCCGAACATCTCGGGACTTTCGCTGAAGCCACAGCACCAGAAGCTATGGCGAGTGCAGCAGCATCATTCTCGAATATTTTCACGGCAGGTTCGCCAGCACTCAATGTAACTTCGGAAGTTTTTTCGCAGGTCGGAGGACTTTTGACTCAGCTTTTCACACGCGGCGGAATGACATCAATGCTCGAAACGATATGCCTTATCGTTGTAGCTTTGTCGCTCGGCGGAATTATGGAAGTCTGCGGATTTCTTGATGTTATTCTT
>CAJODX010000157.1 GCA_905233295.1 uncultured Synergistales bacterium
CTTCGTCATTGCGATCATCAAAATAATAATATGAAGCGAAGGTATCTTCGAAGACGCAGTTGAAAAACAGGTCCGAATGTTCCGCATCCAGCAAAGGAAGTTTCACGTCTTTAATCTTTACGCAGTCATCAGCAGTGAATTTTTCAGAAAGTCTGCGATGATGTTCTTCTGAATAATATTCTTTATAGTTGTGAAACGTTCTTGCAATTCGTTCCCAGCGCAAAAGCCAAAACTCATGCCACGTATCGAGCCCATAATACGCACGCAAAAATTTTTTTGCCAGACCCTTATCACGATTCATAAAAAAATTCACCTTTTTCGTTTTTCATTTTGAATTTATCACAAACTCGTTGCGCTCTTTCAAAGCACGTTCAGCTGCTACACAGGCGCGTGAAATTTCTTCGGGATTTTTGTTTGCAGCAACACTAGCGAGATTGTTCACAGCTTCTTCCAATGCTCTCTCAAGTTTCCCTGACGCAGGCGTAGGATCTGAATATCTTAAACTGTCGGAAAGATTCGCAAGCCCAGCAACCTCAAGCCCAGCCGCTTTCAAATCTTCAACAACATAGCCGACTTTGTTCGCAAGCGATGAAAGATTCAATCTGCCTTCTTCACGTTCTTTTCTGTCAGCTCCCGACATTCTCAGCGTTGCCATATTCATAAGAATCATCGGAATCAAAAACACTACAAGTCCGCCGACATGAATCAACATATATTTCACTGTCGAAAAATTTTCAAAAGCGTTCCAGACTGACACGGCAATAACAAAAATAAAATAAAGTCCGCCGAGAATGACTTTTGAAAATCCCGCAGGAATTTCTTTGCCGCCGTTTGAGCGCATCGCTATGCCTGAAGCCATCAAAGTTTCAAGCACAAGAGCAAAAAGCAGAAATCCTGCCGACATCCAGAACGTTGTGCCGCGCTGTTCGGGAGTTGTCAGAAAATATACGAAAACCGCCGTTGCCGCCGCGATTAACAGCATAATCAAAAATAAATTGAAAACCTGACGAACCTTGTTAAAAAATTTCCACATCGAAAAATTCTCTCCTTTTGAAATTTTATCTTAAATTTTATTTCCGCAGTTTGAACAGAATTTCGCACCGGGCGTTAAAGGCTGTCCGCAGTTTGAGCATACAAGTTTCGCGCCGCAGTTTGAACAGAATTTTGCGCCCCCTGTAACAGGCTGACCGCATGACGGGCAAACAGAATTGCCGGAAACCGGAGCAGGATTCTGAGTTTGATTCAAATTTTGCGGCTGTATCTGCTGCTGAGGATTTATATATTGATTCATCTGTGCCGCCATCTGACCTATCGCACCGCCCATTCCCATTCCTGCGCCAAGTCCTACGCCGGCACCGAGTAATGATGAGCCTCCTTCATTTTTTGCAGCTTTTTCAAGAACATCGAATGAACGCTGCTGCTGATAGTTGTAGCCGATAACGTTCATGCTGGCACGCTCACTCATTGCAGCCTTGAGTTTTTTGATCCCTTCGTCATCGTCAAGAATGTTCACCGAGCCGAAATAAAAATTCAGAGGTTCGATTCCAAAATTCATAAATTCAGAGCGGATTTTTTCAACAGCTTCATTCGACATATCTTCAAGATATGCGTTAATCTCGAAAATATTGACTTTTTTATGCGCAATGTAAGTCGAAATCAAATCGCCCATGCGTGAAAGGATTAAACCTTTGAAATAATTTTCAATATCCGTGCGTGTGAGTTCGGATTTATTTCCGGCGAGCTTCAGGACAAACTGCCGGCTTTCGCTGACTTTCAGTCCAAACTGACCGAATGCCCGAACGTAAACGGGGATCTGATATTCGGGATCTTTTAATAAAATCGGAGTCGGAGTTCCCCATTTTATATCGAGGACGTTGACTTTGTTGATGAACCACACGAAAGCTTTGAAAGCACTTTCGCCGCCTGTCGGAAGATTCATAATGCGGCGCAGCAGAGGAATGTTATCCGTTGAAAGAGAATATCTGCCTGCGCGGAACAGGTCGAGAGCCTGACCGTCGCGGAACAAAACAGCTTCCTGATTTTCGCGTACGATTAACTGCGTCCAGTTTCCGAGTTCTTCACTTTTTGAAGGATTTTTGCGGTCAACGTAACGCCACGCCAGAACGTCATTTGAGTTTAAGCTGTCATCCCATTGAACAATTTGAATTATTGCCATTTATTTTCATTTTCCTGCTACATAAAAAGTGTTATGGAGTTTTATTCTGTGTAATAAAGCACACTTTTTTGACTTTTCCTCGTTCTTCCTGTCCCCTTTGGCTTTATGCTACT
>CAJODX010000158.1 GCA_905233295.1 uncultured Synergistales bacterium
ACGCGGTCTTTGTGTTTTTTATTTACTTTTTCCATAAATTTAATTTTATATTGAAAAATTCTTTTAAGCAAACAGATATTATAGTGTCATCATAATATCTGATATAACAAAAAATCTTATGTATTATGAAAAGCTGCCTTAAGCATGTGATTTTAGCAATGTGAAGCTTTACGTTAAAAATTTTTCGGTCAATTTTGGTAATATAATGTTTAACAAATCGAAAAAAAATCAGAAATTTTAGGAAAGGTGAAGGAAAATGTCCGTTCCGGGCACTCAGGAAATACATAAGCCGCTGCTTGAAACTTTCAAAGGTGATGCTCCGCGTAACTTTGTCATAAACGAACTGATTGAAATCATTGCAGAAAAACTCAATGTTCAGCTCGAAGAACTGTCTTTGACTGAAAAAACAGCTTTCAAAAATAATATCAATGACGCTATTGATTATCTGCGCAAAAAGAAACTGATTTCACAGCCTTCAAAAACAACTTACATGATTACGCGTGCCGGATCTGAGTTCCTTCAGGACGATTCTCTTATTCCAGAAACGGAAACTCAGCCCGAAACAGAAGAACATGAAGAACATGAACAAAGTCAGGCGCAGAATCTTGAAGATTCTGATATTCCTGTTGATTTTTCTGAACAGGAAACAGAACACGAAGAACCTGAGGAAACTCAAAGCGAAATTGATTTTGAAAATCAAAATGAAAATTCAGAACCTGAAGAAAATATTGAAAATCTTGAAGCGACCAGCAATGACGAGGAGGTATCTGACATGAATGACGCTGTGCAGGAATTAAATGAAGAAAACGAAGAAATTGAAATCGAAACTGAAAAATCTGAAATCCCTGACGAGATTGAACTCGCTCAAGACCCTGCGCCGGAGTCTGATGTAATCGAAGGAGAAATTGAAGAAATTGAAGAAGTTGAAAAAAATGAAAGCGAAACTGATATGCCGGAGCCAGAGCCGGAATCTGAAACTGAAACTGAAATAGAAACGCCCGAGCCGGAAGCTGAATCTTTGGATATGAAAGACGTGAAAGACATGAAAGACATGAAAAATTCAAATATCGAAGACGTTATCGCTGAATATAACGAAAAACTCGCCGATGAACTCATCGAAAAAATTTCAGAAATTCATCAGGAAAGTTTCTGCATGCTTGTCATGGATTTGTTATCGAAAATGGGTTACCGTGTTTTTCAGAGCGCACGTTACACTAACGAGGCTGAAGGCAGCGATTTAATTCACGGAATAATCCTGGAAGATAAAGCCGGAATGACTCCGATTTATATTCAGGCTCGAAAATTATCATCGGCAAAATCTGTCGGCAAAGCTGACATGCAGGATTTTATCGAGGCGATTGCTGACAAGGGCGGCAAGGGAATGTTTGTAACGTCAGGAAAATTTTCAGAGGCTGCTGAAGTTGCCGCGAATGACGAAAGAATTATGCTCCTTGACGGAAAAAAACTCGCGGGCTTAATGATTGCGAATAATTTCTGCGTGAACACTGAAAAAATTTTTGAACTCAAAGCCCTTGACTCCGAAAGTTTCAGCGAATACGAAAATTAATTTTTTAACATGAAAATTTTTGTTTTGAGTATGGGCTGTGCAAAAAACACGGCTGACAGTGAACATTTAATCGCATTGCTAAAAGATTCCGGACACGAAATCGAAGATGAAATAAAAAATTCCGAAGCCGCTGTCATTAACACTTGCGGATTTATTCTTGATGCCGTCAAAGAAAATCTTGACGCTATCATCGACCTTGAAGATTTAAAATTCAACGGGAAAATAAAAAAATTAATCGTTTTAGGCTGTCTCGTGAACCGTTACGAAAAAGATTTGCGCAAGGAATTTTCAAGCGTTGATTTATTTGCGCGTTCCGAAGAATGGGAAAAGATTATTAAATTTTTAGGCGGCGAATTTAACCAGAACTGCAAGACAATCGCTCCTGCAATCGACAAAAAATTCTGGACAAGATACTTGAAAGTCAGCGAGGGCTGCAACACTTTATGCTCATATTGCGCAATCCCGTCAATAAGAGGCCGTTTGAGAAGCGTCCCGTTAAAAAATCTGATTGACGAGGCTTTAATGCTCTGCGCTGCCGGAGCAAAAGAATTATGCCTTGTCGGTCAGGACTTGACGGTTTACGGCAGTGATTTTAATGACGGCATGGAACTAAAAACTTTAATTCACGAGCTTAACCGCGAGCTTCCAAAAGGAACGTGGCTGAGGCTTTTATATCTTCACCCGAACAGAGTCAATG
>CAJODX010000159.1:0-1845 GCA_905233295.1 uncultured Synergistales bacterium
ACCTTCGCATGATGACGTTATCGTTACTGCGGTTGAAAAGTCCGCGTCATAACCCTGATCTACCATCATGGGAATTAAAATCGAACCTAACGAAGCCGTGTCCGCTGAGGCTGAACCTGAAATCCCTCCGAAGAAATACGACGCAACGATGTTGACCATCGAAAGTCCGCCGCGCATCCAGCCGACAAGAGAATTTGCAAGATCAATCAGCTTTTCCGAAATTCCTCCCGAACCCATCAAAACTCCCATCGTGATGAAAAACGGAACCGCCATTAAACTGAAAGACCAGACACCTTTAATCATCTGTTGGGGAAATGTAACGAGTGCCTGTCCCTGCGATAAAAGACAGAAAACCGTTGAAAGCCCGACAGCATATGCAATCGGGAAACGGAGCAGAATCATCACAAGAAAACTTCCAAGTAAAATTAATGTAGAAATATCTTCTGCACTCAAGTTATACATTACGCTGCCTCCTCCACTTTTATTCCGAATAAATCTTCGATACGTAAAATAATCTGTTCAAGTTCAAAAATCACCATTCCTGCTCCGGCTACTGGGATCGGAAGATACATCCATACACGGCTGAGCTGCGGAAGAGATTCATATCTGCCGAAACGGGCAAGCGGCGAGTTGCAAACTTTTATTCCGTAGTAAAGCATTACAAATCCAAGCGCAAAAACAAAAATGTCGGAGATTAAATCAAGAAAATTCACAAGACCCTTCGGCAGATATATATCAAACGAAGTCATACGGATATGAGCGCGTTTTCTGATTGCGAGAGTTGCTGAGAGCATCGCCATGTAGCACATGAATGTCAGAACCATCTGTTCGCTCCACGCCGGATCGGGAATCCATTCGATGTAGCGTCCCGCGACAGCCATTGACGTTATCAGAACGTCAGCGATTAAAAGCAGCTTGCAGATAAACATTATGAATTTGTCCGTGAAATCGTAAAGCGGACGAAGTTTGTGAAGCAGCTTAAACAAAATTCAACACTTTCCTTTCATTTAAAATTGAAATTTTACGGAAAAAAACTCAGAAAAAAATCAGGCGCAAAGAATCCTGACTGAACAGAATCCCCCGCTCCTGATTTAAAATTAAATTCTACTGAAGATCTACGATCTGCTGATAGAGAGTTGCCTGACTTGATGTGTTGGATTTGATTGTCTCCTGGCACGCCGCAACCCATTCAGCTTTGTTTTCAACTTCGACAACGTGAGTTCCGCCGGCTCTGAGTTCGTCAAGAACTTTCTTCTCTGCCGCTTCGGAAATTTTCGCGTTTTCCTGTGAAGCATATTTTCCGGCTTCCATTACCCATTCGCGCTGCTGTTCGCTGAGTTTGTTCCAGCCTGAGTCGGCGATGATGAGCTGAACCGCACCGAGTGTGTGTCCGTCAAGAAGAAGATAAGGAGCAACCTCTTGGAAAGCGTTTGAACGGTAGTTTGCGATAGGCTGTTCGGCTGCGTCTGTAACACCTGTCTGCAGTGCGCTGTAAAGTTCCGTGAAGTTTACGACTGTCGGATTTGCGCCGAGGTTACGAACCATTCCGGTCATTACGGGGTCTTCAGATACGCGGATCTTTTTGCCTTTGAGATCTTTGATGCCTGCAACAGCGTCTTTGAAGAAGAAATGTCTGAAGCCTTCTTCACCGTAGCAGATTCCTCTGAGCGGAAGTCCGATTGTCTGAGGCTCTGCAAGAAATTCCGCGGCTAAAGGACTGTTCGCAAATTTCCAGAAATGTTCACGGCTTACAAACGTGTAAGGGATTGAAAGGAGCATTGCCTTCTGGCAGCCATAGCTTGAAAGTGCGAAAGCTGAAATTCGCATTATATCAACTGTCGTACC
>CAJODX010000159.1:1921-4176 GCA_905233295.1 uncultured Synergistales bacterium
AAGCCTGAGCTATCTGTCCAACGATTGTGTCGAGCGGATTGACTTCTGCATAAACGAGCGTTACCGGCGCAGCAACAGCCGCAGATGCACCGAGCATAACAGTGAGTGCAAGGACGAAAACAAAAACTTTTTTCATGTTTTATAACCTCCTGAAAAATATTGGGAAAAAATTATTGAAATGTATTCTAACAGAAAAAATAAAAATTTTAAGCCCTTGAATTAAAATCCAAAAAGACTAAAATTTTCTATATTCTGCTAAACAGTGATTTTTAATTTTTAAAAAATTTTTTCTTAGAAGGGAGATTTTTTTATGTATTCGTTTTTAGGCGGTCTTGTAATTTTAATTCTCGGTTACGCCATCTACGGCGCAATCGTTGATAAAATTTTCGCCCCTACGGACAATCCTACACCATGCGTTCAGCACCCGGACGGAGTTGACTACGTACCCATCACGCCGGGCAGAGCGTTTTTAATTCAGCTTCTTAATATCGCCGGACTTGGACCTATATTCGGAGCTTTGTCAGGCGCAATCTGGGGACCTTCAGTCTATCTCTGGATCGTTTTCGGAACGATTTTCGCTGGAGCTGTCCACGATTTTTCGGTCGGTATGCTTTCAGTGCGTAATGACGGCGCGAGCGTTTCTGAAATCACCGGCAAATATCTCGGCGGCTTTATGCTCCAGATTATGAGATTGTTCTCAGTCGTTCTGCTTGTCATGGTCGGTGTTGTCTTCATGGTAGGACCTGCCGGACTTCTTGCTCTGATGATCACTCAGGGAACGAGCGGAGCTGTTGGTGCTGCGGGCGGTGCGGCTGCAACGTACATGGGTTACAGTGCGGCTGAATGGACAAAAATTTTAACGGTCGTGATTCTTGTTTATTATTTCCTTGCAACTCTTCTTCCGATTGATAAGGTTATCGGAAAAGTTTATCCCGTTTTTGGACTTTGCCTTATTTTCATGGCGGTTGGAATCGGCGGCGTAACCGTTTACAATCACATTCAGGGAACAAAACCCATGATCGAAATTTGGGAAGGTTTTTACAACATGCACCCCAAAGCGGCTTCAACTCCTATCTGGCCGTTAATGTTCATCACTGTGGCATGCGGAGCAATTTCGGGATTCCATGCAACACAGTCCCCGATGATGGCGCGTTGCTTAACGTCTGAACGTCAGGGAAGATTCGTTTTCTACGGCGCAATGGTCGCTGAGGGCATTATCGCTCTCATTTGGGCTTCAGCTGGTATCGCGTTCTACAATGCGACCAACGGCGGCTTCTCAACGGAAGGTCTTCTTGCGGTCGGCGGCGGCAACTCGACTTCAGTCTATCAGATTTCAGTCGGTCTTCTCGGACCCATAGGGAGTATTCTTGCACTGCTCGGCGTTGTGGCTTGCCCGATCACGTCAGGCGATACGGCATTCAGAAGCGCGAGATTAACACTTGCGGACTGGTTCAAGATTCCTCAGAAAGGTTTTGCGCCACGTCTTGCTCTTGCGTTGCCGTTACTTGCTGCCGGCTATGCGATTTCATTCCTTGAATACGGCATAGTGTGGCGTTATTTCTCATGGTCGAACCAGACGCTTGCAATGATAGCTTTGTGGGCGGCGGCAGTTTATCTTTGCAGAAACATCGGCGCGGGCAAAGGCTTCATCGCGGCAATCCCCGCAACGTTTATGAGCGCAGTCAGCGTTACATATTTCTGCATTGCAAAAGAATGCTATCTTGAACTTCCGAGAATGACAGCTTACGGAATCGGAATCGGCGTTGCTGTTTTGTTCTTCATAATTTACTACGTGAGAGTTTACGCTCCGGCAAGAAAGAAAATTTAACCAATGAAGAAAATTATTCATGTTGAAGGCATGGGCTGTCAGAACTGTGTAAAACACGTTAAAGAAGCTCTTGAAAATCTTGACGGCGTTACAGGCGCGGAAGTCAGCCTTGAAAAAAACACAGCGGTCGTGAATCTTTCAAAAGACGTTGCCGATGAAAAAATTAAATCGGCGATTGATGAAGCAGGTTATGACGTTTCCAAAATAGAAGCGGCGTAAAAAAATTTTTGCAATAAAAATTCCCCTCGCGGTTTTTAATCTGTGAGGGGGATTTTTTTATTCAAGATTCAACCAGAAGGCGGGGCGAACACCGAGGGCGTAGTTGACACCGTAGCCACCACCAATGACCGAGCCGACAGAACGAACGTACGCGGCGTAAGTATAGTCAAAGCACTTAAAAAAACGCAAATTTTATGACCCATTCTTG
>CAJODX010000160.1 GCA_905233295.1 uncultured Synergistales bacterium
GCTTTCAATGCTTGGGCTTTTTCCTGTTCGGTTGTCCATTTCAAATCTAATTTTTCGCCCGGCTGTCCCGTTGCAGGAGCTTTGAGTTCAAGGCGTTTTAGTTCGTAAATAAAGAGGCTTCTGCTTTTGATAAGCGTCAATGTGTCTTTTGTTCTTGAAATTACTTCCGCGCCTTTAAGATTCGGGAATTGACCGGGACGAACGATTTTATTTTTCGTGATGTCTTTATCAGATAATCCAACCTGTTTCAGCTTTTCAAGCGCATTTTTATTTTCACGGAGATTTTTCTTGATTTGTTCCAAAATATCAAGCGTGTCATTCTGCTGCGCCGAAGTTTCGTAACCACGAAATGAAGAATTATCAGGCGAACGCGGATTTTTTAGCAGTGAAACTGCCGCCTCAATTTCATTTTCTTCGGCCTTGCTGATTTCAGCGACTTTTTCTTTTTGAACTGTTGGGAGATTTTTTAAGCAGTTATCGCGAATTTTGGCGACAACTTCTAATTCTTTTTTAGAAGCTCCACCGTCAGTTATCATCTTGATTAAAACGTTCCACTCCTCTTGATATTTCAAAATTTCTTCGGGAGTCCATTTTCGATTTTTATTTTCTTTTGCCTGCGATTTCAATTTTTCAAGAATTTTTCGATGTTTTTCATGAATAAAATCAAAATTTTCATTGTTGTCTGTCATAGTTTTTAACTCCTTAAAATTATTTTCTGCAGCGCGTCCGCGTCCGTGTTTCTTGTGGTGTCATAACGGCTTTGTGTGAGTCGTCCGAAAAAGAAATTTTGAGATTTTCGCCAACTTCGGGAATTCTCTCTAATTTTTCAAGTTTGTGTGCAAAAAGACTGTGCTTGCCACTTAACTGAACGCAATAACCTATTTCTTTATCAACGTAAAGAATCTCGCCCTTGTACTGCTGGTTGTCGGTACGTGGATCGGGATAAATGTACATATCTCCCTTAATCAGCTTCAAATCTCGAATCATCTGCGCAGTTATTTGAGTTTTAGATTCAGGAATCCCGTAAGCAGCTTTATTTTCCGTTGGATTTTCAATTTTTTGCGTTTCAGAAGACTGCTCAAAATTATTTTCAACTTTTGAATTTTCAGCTTCTACGGTCATCGGCGTTTCCTGCACAGGTGTTTGACTGTTCTCCTGCATTGTCAGTTCTGCGTTAAGCTGTGCAAGACGTGCAGATTTTTCTTTGAGTTCATCAGCATAAGGGAAGCCTTTTTGCAATTCTTTCTCCGTTGCTTTTATTTGACCGTGATAATTTTCAAGTTGTCCTTTAGCTTCTTCGAATTTTTGAGGAATTGCGTTTATAGCGTTTTCGATTCGGGTTAAATTTCCTGTTTCGCTCGTTCCGAGTTCAATGTTGTGATTTATTGCGCCTTCGAGGTTCAAAAATATTTTTCCGTAGAAATTTTGATCCATGTAAACGCTCATCTTGAAACCGCGATATTCGCCGATTGTTCCAGCGTTGAGTCCTACTGTCTGAGCTGCCGCTAAAAGAGCTTCTCCGGCTTCCTGTTTTTGAGGTTTGCCTTCAGAGTCCAAGCTGAAAGTTTTTCCCATAATTGTCATTTTGAAGTCTGAATCTTTCGTGGCTTCAGCAGTCGCAACATCTTTTTTTAATAAGTCGATTTTTGCCTCTGTAGCTGAAATTGAAGCTGGCAGAGATTTTCTGAGTTTATCCTGCAAGGCGTAACGCTGGTCTTTGAAACTTGCCTCAAGAACTTTGAGCTTATTCACATCAATATCAAGTTCCATTTTCTCTTTTATTCGAGTGTCGCCGATACATAGAGCTTTGACTTCAGCGTAGCTCAAAACAGATTCATCAACGTCTTCACAACTCCGAAGCGGAGTTTTGCTCGTCATAACCTGACTTATGAATTTTTGTTTGTTCTCAACAGTCTGATAAAGATAAGCGTCAAACGTGCTTTCAGTTACATAACGATAAATATTTACTTCGGGATTTTTATTGCCCTGACGGATTATTCGTCCCGCTCTTTGTTCAAGGTCAGCAGGCCGCCACGGGCAGTCTAAATCGTGCAACGCAATTAACCTGTCCTGAACATTTGTTCCTGCTCCCATTTTTTGAGTAGAACCCATAAGAACTCTGACTTCGCCGTTTCGGACTTTCGCGAAAAGTTCATCTTTCTTTTTCTCTGTGTCCGCGTCATGAATAAAAGCAATTTCGTTTTCAGGAACTCCGTCAGCAATTAATTTTCTCTTGATGTCATCATAAAC
>CAJODX010000161.1 GCA_905233295.1 uncultured Synergistales bacterium
GAGGAGATCTCATTTTATAATTCATGTAAGATAAATGTTTTTGTAGTAAATGGGTTGTGGCGTCAACCATTGGAGGAGAACCCGTAAGGGCGCAAGGTTTGTTGATACCAGAATCCCCTACCTTTAGATATCAATGTCATTAAGTTAAGAATTTGAAGTTATATACAAGAGAGAAAAAAAGGCATATTCAAACTATAAATGGGCTGAAAAACAAATGAAAAAATAATTTAGCTCATTTAAACAATTTGACGCTACTGAACTTGCAATCTAAAATTAATTAAACGCAAATTTTTTCAGGAGGTAATTTTTAATGCGCAAAGTTTTATTGGCTCTTTTTGTTGTTTCACTGTTCGCTTCAATGTCGTTTGCTGACGAGGCAAAAAAATTTGAAAGCAAATACATGGACGTTGAACTCACGGACAACGCAATCAATCTCTACGCATTCCGTTCACTCAGGGATTCTGGCGCGGTTCTCAGCTCTATGCCCTTCATATGGACATTCTTGTTCCTGCCTCAAAAGAACCTATGCCTTTGATTGTTTTTGTAACGGGCGGCGGCTTTATAATGGCTCCGAAAAACAACTGGATTCAGCAGAGAATGAGACTTGCCGAGGCAGGCTACGTTGTCGCAAGCATTGAATACCGTTACGCACCGCTCTCAAAATTCCCGCTTCCTCTTGAGGACTGCAAGAGCGCAATCAGATGGCTTCGCGCTCACGCCGACATGTACAACATTGACGTGAACAGAGTCGGAATTTTAGGCAACAGCGCAGGCGGCTATCTTTCAGCTTTCGTTGGTCTCACGAACGGAATGAAAGAGTTTGACAAAGGCGATTTTCTTGATTATTCAAGCGATGTTCTCTGCGCCGCAGACATTTTCGGAATTTCCGATTTAACGAATATCGGCATGGATTACGATGAAGAAAATCAGAAAGGACACGCCTCAGCAGGTGCAACAGAAGCTCTTTGGGCATTGGGAACTCCGACATTCGGAGGCAAAGACGGCGGAATTTTAGCTCACCCCGAAGAAGCCGCTTATGCAAGCCCGATTACTTACGTTGAAAAGAACGCTGGAAATTTAGTTCCGATGTTGATGATGCACGGAACAAAAGACGTTCTCGTTTCACCGAGCCAGACGGATTTGTTGTTCCAGGCTTTAAAGGCTAAAGGCGCAACCGCTGAACGTTACGTCGTAAACAACGCGGCACACGGCGGACCTTACTGGGTGCAAGAGCCTGTTATGAAAGTCATGGTTGACTTCTTTGACAAATATCTGAAAAATAATTCAGCGTCAAAGACAGAAGTCTATGTCCCTGAGGGAAAAACAGTCGATCCTGAATAAAGATCAAAATAAAACAGGAAGCAGGAAAAATTTCGTTCCCGCTCCCTGTTTTTTTTATTTAATTAAAAATTTAAAATCCGAGTCCGTGAAGCCACAAAGAAATTTCTTTTTCAGCGTTTTCTCGGTTGTTCTGTGCGTTTGAGCCTGTCATTACAAAAGGCTTCAGAATATTTGCGCCTTTCATTTTGTTTTTGAGTGTTCCTTCAGTACGACCTGCGCCGCTGCCCTCGCTGGTGCAGAACGGAATAATTTTTTTCCCTTTCCATTCGTGAGCTTCAACGAAAGTGTAAAGGCACATTGGAATATCTCCCCACCACACTGGATAACCGAAGAAAACCGTATCGTATTCGGATATATCTTTGTCTTCCAGAATCGCAGGACGAAGTCTTTGATTCTGTTCACGTTTTGCAATGTCAATGCATGAATCATAGTCAGCAGGATAGGGCTTCGCAGGTTTGACTTCAAAAAGTTCCGCGCCTGTCTTTTCAGCGATCATCTCAGCCAGAATCATTGTGTTGCCTTTTTCAATATAGCCGACGTTATAATTTTCATCAGCGCGTGAGAATATGACAACGAGAGTTTTTGCCTCAGCTGCATATGCACAGCCAAGCACGGTAATGAACAAAAGAAAACTTAAAAAAATTTTTTTCATAGAAAATCCTCCTTAAAAATTAAATTATTTTTTGAGCCAGTCCGCGACTTTTTGTTTAGAGTTTTTTGCCTGTGAACCCTGAATGGCAAGACCCTTGGCATCTACGTTTGCTCCGGCGCAGATTTTTTTCACATCGGAAACCATGTTTGCAAGTCCGCTGCCTTCGTGGGTGCAGATAACACGAACCGTTTTTCCGGCAAAATCAAGACCCTTTAAAGCCGTTTCCATTTCCGGCGCATAAGTTCCCCAATAGATCGGACTCATTACAAATATTGTATCGTAAGCCGAAATATCTGCAAGTTTTTCCCTGACAGGCGCGTTGCCGACACGCTGTTTTGCTTCTTTAATGCATGTGTTGTAGTCCTTAGCATAAGGCACAGCAGGCTCAACTTTGAAAATATCTGCGTCTGTGAGTTCTTTGACAAACTCGGCGATGTATTCGGTGTTGCCTTTTTCAATATAACCGACGGCGTAATTTTCGTCAGCTCTGCTGAAATAAATTATTAATGATGACATTTTATCTTACTCCTTTACGTCTGTTGAGGCGGCGAGTTCTGTTTGAGTTTTATAATCGGCAATTCGT
>CAJODX010000162.1 GCA_905233295.1 uncultured Synergistales bacterium
CGATTATGTCATAATTTTTATGTTCGCGGACTAAATCAATTCCGAAATTTATGACGCTCTGAGCAATTTCTCGAGTCATTGCGCGTTCATGTAAAAAATTTTTAGTACCTTCGGGCATGAATTTATGATTTGAATCAATGCCGGAAATTTTTTCGGAAAAATTTTTCACGCCTAAGTCAAAAATTTTTAATTCGACGCCTGAATTTTTACACAGCGCGTTAATAGCTCCGCCCGAAGCCGCGTAAGTTTTCATTAAAGCACCTGTGAAATATTGCGGAGATGCAGAGACACCTTCATCAAAAATTCCATGATCGGACGCGAATAAAAAATGAATTTTTTTCCGCAATGAATTTTTGACTTTTCCTGTTATGCCGGCAATCTGAATGGAAATCTCTTCAAGCTCCCCGAGGCTTCCGGCAGGTTTTAATAATTCGTTCTGACGTTTTCGGGCTTCTGTAACTGCATGAGCGTCAAGAGATTTTATGTCAAGATTCATTGCGCGTTAAAGAGCCTTGACTATTTCCAGAACCATGTCCGCGTGTTTGAGGGCTTTTTCTCTCATCTGTTTTAATTTTTCATCATCATGACGGCTTGCGTAAGAAAGTCCTCCGCTGTAAACAAATCCGCACCATTTCATTCCGCAGGCCGCCGCAAACTGTTTCAACGGAATTAAAAAATCTTCGACGGGATGACCTTGAACACCGCCCTCTTTATAAGTGTCTTCGGGCGAACCTGTTGTGAACGAGACCAGTAATTTTTTTCCGACCAATGACTTGCCTTTTGAACCGTGCGAAAAACCGTGAACGAAAACGTCTTCCTGCCACTTGTGCAAGATTGAAGGCGCTCCGTACCAGAAAAACGGAAACTGCAGAACGATTATGTCGGCTTCCCTGAGTCTGTTCTGCTCTTTTTCGATATTAAATTTGAAGTCTGGATATTCAGAGTCGAGATATAAATATTCGGCTTCGGGAATGATTTCGTTGAGGCGTTCAAGAATGATTTTGTTTGCGAACGAATTGTTTTTCAGATCCGTGTGTCCTGAGACGACTAAAATTTTTTTTGACATGACTAAAAAACTCCTTAAAAATTTTTGTTACAGAATAAGCGCAAGCCTTGAAAACGTCAATTCAGCTATTTTACTTCCATATAGAAACGCCACGGTAAATTCTTATGCTCTTCAGCGTAATCAATATTTATCCGCGGGGAGCTTGCAATTTGAAAATTTCTGATGCCGCCGTCGAGAATGTAAATTTTTCTGCCGCATAAATCCTCGCCGTAGTCGTTTTTATTGATTCCGAGAGCTGCGCATAATTTCCCGGGACCGCTGCATAAATTTTTAATCCTGTCAGTTTTTCTGCGAGCCTTCATTAAATCAATTCCGTCCAAAGGTTCGAGCGAACGTACCAGAACAGCGTCCGGAATGTCTTCCAGGTTGCACGTAACGTTGAAACAGAAATACATTCCGTAAATCATGTAAATATAAGCATATCCGCCCTCGCGGAACTGTATTTCGGTTCTTGAAGTCCTTTTGTTATTATAGCTGTGCGATGCTTTGTCATAATGCGTGTAGGCTTCAGCTTCGACTATAATTCCTGATGTCGTGCCTTCATCGGATTCTTTGACTAAAATTTTTCCGATAAGGTCTTCGGCAATTGAAACTGAATCGCGCAGATAAAAATCACGGTTTAATTTTTTCATACAGGAATTATAATTAATTTTCAGATTTTTTAGGAGGTGTTTAATATTCAAATTTCGAGCCGTTTCACGATAGCCGTTCATATGCTCGTGTGTGCGGATTATTTTCACGATGAATATTTAATAACGAGCGAATTTTTGGCTTCAAGCATACAGGTCAATCCCGTGATAATCAGAAATATAATCGGGAAACTTAAAGCTGCCGGAATGATTAACGTCAGCCGTGGCCGCGGAGGAATGACGCTCGCAAAATCCCTTGACGAGATTACTTTTGACGATGTTTACAAAGCTGTTGACTGCGTGAACGGGAGCCTTTTTCATTTTCACGAAAATCCTAACCCTAACTGCCCAGTCGGTAAAAATATCCATAATGCCTTGGACGGAACCCTCGCAGAAATTCAAAAAACTTTTGAAGACAAATTAAAAGGCATAACCATAAAAGACATCGCCGGAAAAATATAAGCTGTAACGCTTGACATAACAATAAAGCGATATTAAAATTTTCAGCGTTGTAACAAAAATTATTACAGAAGG
>CAJODX010000163.1 GCA_905233295.1 uncultured Synergistales bacterium
GAAGGACAAAAACAAAAAATAAAATTTGAGGTGAAATTTTTATGTTGTTATGTTATGTTGATGGAAAATTTGTAAAACCTGAAGAAGCCGTCTTGCCGCTTTCAGATTTAATTATTCAGCGCGGTGTCGGAGTCTTTGAAGCGCTCGCGACGTTCAACTTGAAGCCGCTGATGCTCACGCCGCATATGACGCGTTTTATAAACAGTGCAAAAAGCACAGGGATTGAAAATATTCCCGACGTCGAAGAAATGAAAAGAATTATTCGCGAAGGCATTGCAAAACTTGGCCGCGATGTTCGTGTTAGGACTTTTTTAACCGGCGGCGACGAGTTTGACACAGAAAAAGGCGCGTTCCTGAAGCCGCGATTTTTTGCAATTTTCGACGAAGCCGGCTATCTCACCGACGAAGAATTTGAAAAAGGCTGGGTGCTTGAACCCGTTACAGTCGGACGCAATGATCCTTCAGTTAAAAACGTCGATTATCGAATGACTTTCCAACTTCCTGCGGGAGTCAAAGACGTTTTATACTGTCCCGGCGGTGAAATCACAGAATGCGGACACAGCAATTTCTTTTTAGTTTTGAAAGATGGAACTATCGTAACGGCTCCGCTCTCACGAGTTCTCAAAGGCACAACGCGAACGGCAGTTTTAGAACTCGCGCGTCAGGACGGCCTCAAAGTCGAAGAACGTTGCCCGCTGTGGTCAGAACTCGCAAGCGACAACGCAGCCGAAACGTTCATAACTGGAAGTATTAAAATGGTAGTGCCTATTGTGAAAGTCGGAGGGATCACTCTGAACAATGGCAAACCCGGCAAAATCACACGAAGATTATTAGAGCTTTACAAGAAACATCTTGAACAATGGCTCGAATAATTTATAAAAATTTTTAATCAGGAGGAATTTTTCAAAATGGAACAGATTCGTTCATTGTCGCAGTTAATCGAAGAAGCTAGCAAGCTTTGCGCCGAGAAAGGCCGCAAAAGAATTTCAGTCGCTATGGCTGAAGACGCAGGATTAATTTCCGCAATCGAAGAAGCTCGCAAACTTGGACTTGTCGAAGCTACGCTCGTCGGCAACCCTGACAAAGTCAAAGCCTGCATCGCTGAAGCCGGTGCGTCAGAGTCAAGCTATCACATTATCCCCGAAACTAACGAAGCTGCTTGCGGTATCGTAGCTGTTACGGAAGTTTCATCAAAGCGCGCTGACATTTACATGAAAGGCCAGCTTCACACGGACAATTTCCTTCGCGGAATGCTCAACAAAGAAGTCGGACTCCGCGTAGGCAAACGCGCAATCTCTCACTGCTACTTCCATTCAATCCCGGGTTATGACAGAGTGATTTTCATCGCTGACGGAGCTTTCAACATGTATCCCGACCTCGCTATGAAAGCTGACATCGTTCAGAACACCGTAAACTTTGCCCGCTCACTCGGCGTTGAACTTCCGAAGGTTGCCTGCCTCTGCGCCGTCGAAATGGTCAACCCCGCTATGCCTTGCACGCTTGACGCTACAGCACTAGTTCAGATGAATCAGCGCGGACAAATTAAAAACTGCGTCGTTGATGGCCCTCTTGCTCTTGACAACGCAATCGACGAAGAAGCAGCAAAGATTAAGCACATTAAATCACCCGTCGCCGGTCATGCTGACGTCCTCATGGTCCCGCAGATCGAAGTCGGAAACGCTCTTGCGAAATCAATCAGCTTCTTTGCGAAGGGCAGCGAAACAGCCGGCCTTATCATTGGAGCAGCCGCGCCGGTAGTCCTTACGAGCCGCGCAGACTCACCGAGAGCGAAGTTACTTTCAATCGCCGGTGCTGTAATGCTTGCTCATCATCAGGGATAATTAAATTAGGAATTAAAAATTTTGATTCAAGTTTAACTTCTGGATATCGTGTCCAGAAGTTATTTTTCTGAGAAAATATCTGCGAGTTTTTGATTCAGTGTTTCGTTTTGAATATAAGGCAGTGCATCGAATTGACGCAAATTATGATTTTTAATTTCTGAATTTTTATCGAAGCTCAAAAGAAAATTTTTTGTCATTCTATAAATTATTTCGCTCGGAGCAAGTCCGAAAACTTGTTTTTCAAAAATATGTTTTAGTCTATCGATTCTCGTGGGATAAATTTTTTTTAATTTCTCTGAACAAAAAAGTCTTTTCACAATCTCCGCAATATATAATCCTGATTTCATGTAGGGATCTATAAAAGTTTTTTCAGTATCGTCAA
>CAJODX010000164.1 GCA_905233295.1 uncultured Synergistales bacterium
ACTTGAAAATTTAGACGCTAACCGAAATTTTATCGGCAAGTCGGATATGTTCACAAAAAGAACTATCCGGCAGGACTTAGTTCCGACTTCAGTTGAAACAGCTCAAGAAGCACTTTTGTTGTCGATTTCAGAAAAAGCTCGTATCGACATGGATTATATGAGTTCATTGACAAGCAAAAACGAAGAAGAATTATTTTCTGAATTAAAAGGCGAAATTTTCAAAGTTCCAAACGCTGTAATGGCAGACACTGAAAGGGCAATTTATCAGACAGCAGACGAATATTTATCCGGCGATGTTCGCAGAAAATTATATCTTGCGAGAGTTTTTGCTGAAGATAATCCAGGATTTGAGGAAAATGTCAAAGCCCTTGAAGCCGCACAACCTGAAGAATTAAAAGCCACTGACATTGACGTTAGATTAGGCTCAACATGGGTGCCGTCTGAATATGTCGAGCAATTTGTCTATGAATTGTTGCAGACATCAGAATATAACAAGAAATATATCAACGTCAGCTATTCAGAACAAACTTCAGCGTGGAATATTTCCGGCAAAAAATTAGATTGGGGCAATGTTTTAGCCACAACAACTTACGGAACTGACAGAATCAACGCCTACGAAATTGTTGAAGACACTCTAAACTTAAAAACCGTCAAAATTTTTAAGACCGTCTTAGACTCAAACGGCAATGAACGTCGCGTAATTGACAGCGAACCTACAACTTTAGCCCAACAAAAGCAGGAAGAAATCAAAGAAAAATTCAAAAGTTGGATTTTCGAAGACCCTGAAAGACGTGAAAATCTCGTAAAAATCTACAACGAACGATTTAATTCGACAAGAGCACGAGAATATGACGGAAGTCATCTGAAATTCGGCGGAATTAATCCCGACATAAATTTAAGAAAACATCAAAAAGACGCTATAGCCCGAATTTTATACGGCGGAAACACTTTATTAGCTCACGAAGTCGGCGCAGGAAAAACTTATGAAATGGTAGCGGCCGCAATGGAGTCTAAACGAATCGGCCTGTCGCATAAAAGCCTTTTTGTAGTCCCGAATCATCTTACGGAGCAAATGGCTACAGAAACTTTGAAACTTTATCCGGGCGCAAATGTTTTAGTTGCCACGAGAAAAGATTTTGAAACTAAAAACCGCAAAAAATTCTGTGCAAAAATAGCCACAGGAGATTATGACGCGATAATTATCGGACATTCTCAATTTGAAAAAATCCCGCTGTCAAGAGAACGGCAGGCTAAATTTATTGAGGCTCAAATTGACGAAATCACTGACGGCATAGCCGAACTCAAGAGTGAGAGAGGTGAACGCTGGAGCATCAAGCAAATGGAAAACAGCAAGAAAAATCTCGAAGCTAAACTCGAAAAATTACAAGCCGCTCATAAAAAAGATGATGTAATCACATTCGAGGAGCTTGGAGTTGACCGTCTTTTTGTCGATGAAGCCCACAACTACAAAAATCTTTATCTTTACACGAAAATGCAGAATGTAGCCGGAATTTCGCAAACTGAAGCGCAGAAATCTTCAGATATGTTCATGAAATGCCGCTACATGGACGAACTCACAGGCGGAAAAGGAATAATTTTTGCTACAGGAACTCCCGTAAGTAACTCTATGACGGAACTCTACACAATGCAACGCTATCTTCAGTTCAGTAAATTGCACAGAATGGGACTTCAAAATTTTGACGCTTGGGCTTCGACTTTCGGCGAAACTACAACAGCATTAGAATTAGCTCCCGAAGGAACTGGATTTAGGGCGAAAACGAGATTTTCAAAATTTTTCAATTTGCCCGAATTAATGAAAGTTTTTAAGGACGTTGCGGACATAAAAACCGCTGATATGCTCAATCTTCCGCGACCGAAAGCAAATTTTCACGTTGTTTCAGTTAAACCGACCGAAGAACAAAAAGAACTTGTAGCAGGACTTTCGGAGCGTGCAAGTGCAGTTCATAATCATCAAGTTGAGCCGAATGTAGATAATATGCTTAAAATTACATCAGACGGGCGAAAAATCGGTCTTGACCAGCGACTTATAAATCCCTTATTGCCTGATGATCCAGGCAGTAAAGTTAATGCTTGCGTGAAAAATATTTTTCAAATCTGGAACGACACGAAAAAAGACAGGCTGACGCAATTAGTTTTTTGTGATTTT
>CAJODX010000165.1 GCA_905233295.1 uncultured Synergistales bacterium
CCCTGACGGCTCCAAAAGTTTTGAAGCCTGAAATAAATTTCCTGAAAATTCAAAGTTTATTCTCCTTTACGGTTTATTTTTCCTGTTGTTTGAAGCCAGATGAGTGTTGCCGGCAAGATACGGCATGGGATCGACTTTTGCGTTGTTGACTCTGACTTCAAAATGAAGATGATTTGCCGTTGAGCGTCCGGTGCAGCCGACATAGCCGACTATTTGTCCCTGCATGATTCGCTGTCCCTGTGTTACAGCGACTTTTGAGCAGTGCGCGTAAAAACTTTGCAAGCCGTTGCCGTGGTCAAGCAAAACAAAATTTCCGTAGCCCCGAAAGCCCATTGTCGAGTTATTTCCGGTGCGTGCGACAATACCGTTCCGTGCAGCTCTTATCGGAGTGCCTTCAGGCATGGGAATGTCAATGCCCTCGTGTTTTCTGCCACCGCGCTGTCCAAAATATGAAGAAACTTTGCCTTCAACGGGCCACATCATTTTCCCGCTGAGATTTCTAAAGTTAATCGTGTAATTTTTGTTTCCGGGTTTTTCTGTCATGTTGTAATATGGCAGGTAACTCGGTGTTGTTCCGAAAACGTGATCAAGATCTGCAACGCTCGGAGTTTTCGGCACGGCGTTATCAGGGATTCTGACAACTTCAACTTTATCGCCGACGATTAATAATCTCATCGGTCCCTGTGATGAATCTCCGTTTGGAGATAAAACGATTATCGGGTCGCTTGCGGACGTTGAGGCTGTTTTTTTCGGTTTTTCAGTCAAAATCGTGTCGGGCTTAGCCATTCTTGCGATAGCTTCCTGAGGGGTTTCTTGTTTTTCAGCTCTTTCAACTTTTATTTCGCGTATAAAATCCTGATATTTGTCTGTCTGAGTTTGAGCCTGTACTGTCTGAACGGGCTGAGGAATTTTTTCAGCCTGTTTTTCAACAGAAACTGTTTCGATTTTCGGTGCTTCTGCTGTTTTCATAAACTCTTCGAGTTTTGCCTGAATTTCTGCGCTTTCTTTGGGGTCAATCAGATTTTCTTCTTTCGTGAGGATAGGTGCGGGGTCTTTTTTCTTCTTTGCTTCGACTTTCTTTTCGTGTTCGACCGCGATTTTTTTTGCGGCGGCGGCACTCGTTACAGGCACAAGAGCTGTAGGTTTCCACGCGCCCTGATTTTGCCATATAGCGAGCATGTCAGCCTGATTTGCTGGAAGATAAATTGACGTTCCGGCTTGAATGTCTTCCGATGAAGCGATGCTGTTTGCCCAAAGAACATCAGCAACACTAATATCATGTAAAAGACAATAGCGGTCAAGTTCAATCAGCCCCATATTAATGTCTTCGGGAAAAATCAAAGTTTCCCATTTTCCTGCCGCGTGCGCTGAAGCTGCCAGTATCAGCGTAAATATAAATCCCGTAAAAATTTTTTTCGTTATTTTCATTCTTTCCTCTCCTTTCCGAATCGTCCGGATTCTTTTTAAACTCTTTCAGTTACAACTCTGAAACCTGCGTTTGCAAGTTCATGCCTTATCGCTTCAATCTGTTCGCCGTCCCGTGTTTCAAGAGCGAGTTTTAAGAAACACGAATTTATCGCCATGTTCGTATCGCCGTGATCGTAATAAACCGAAACGACATTTGCACCGCAGCCGGCGATTATTTCAGAAACCTGCTGAAGCTGTCCGGGTTTGTCAACAAGTTCAATCGTGAGATTTACATTTCGTCCTGTCATCATAAGACCGCGCGTTATAACTCTCGAAAGAATATTAACATCAATGTTACCGCCCGACACTACACAAACTGTTTTTTTATTTTCAATCGGCAGTTTATGGAACATCGCCGCAGCAACAGGCACAGCCCCCGCGCCTTCCGCGATTAATTTCTGTTTTTCAATCAGCGCGAGTATTGCCGCCGCGATTTCGTCTTCAGATACGCAGACAATATCGTCAACATATTTTGATATTATCTCAAAAGTATTTTCGCCGGGATTTTTCACTGCTATTCCGTCCGCGAATGTTGAAACATTTTCAAGGACTTCGCGTTTATGATTTACGAAAGAGTTGTACATCGAAGGCGCACCTGCAGCTTGAACACCGTAAACTTTTACATCAGGCTTCAGAGATTTCACGGCAAAGGCAACGCCCGAAATTAATCCGCCGCCGCCAATC
>CAJODX010000166.1 GCA_905233295.1 uncultured Synergistales bacterium
TCAAGCTGATTACGGAGTCGGAATGTTTAACTACGGAGCATTAGGCATTCTTGATACTGGCATGTCGGAGACTCTTTACGCGTGGTCAATGCAGAAATACAAAAATGAACTTGAATCACGTGATGATGAAAATGAAGACGAAGCCGAAGCACGCGATGAGCTTGAAAAATCTATCATTGCAAATATTGCCGATGATGTTCGAGTCGGCGTTCGCAAAAATAGCTTTGAATTAATCATTGAGAAAAATTTTAATTAATCAAAAAGGAGAAGTATAATAATGTTAATTAACAAACAAACAAATGGTGACGAACTCACAATCGCTCTTGATGGCAGACTCGACACAACGACAGCTCCTCAGCTTGAAGCTGAAGTCATAAGCAGTCTCGATGGCGTTAAAAAATTTGTGCTTGACATGAACAAGCTCGTCTATGTTTCATCTGCTGGTCTTCGAGTTTTGCTTAAGGCCCAGAAAATCATGAACAAACAGGGCAGTATGGTCATCAGAAATGTCAAAGATGAAATCAAGGAAATTTTTGAAGTAACAGGCTTCGACGAACTTTTGACGATCGAGTAGTAATTCATGAATTTTGAGTACAATGTAGACGGGACTGTATTAAAACTCACGCTTGATAAAAAGCTGAGTGCAGTTACCGCCGAACAACTTGAAAAAGAGCTTGCTGAAAAACTTGTCGGTGTTAAAGATTTTACAATCGACATGGCGAAGCTTGCTTATGTGTCTTCAGCAGGACTTAGGGTCTTGCTGAAAGCTCAAAGGCAAGTCGCGCAAAACGGCACGATGAAAATCATCAACGCTGTTCCTGAAGTCATGCGTATATTCGAAACGACAGGCTTCAAAGAAATCTTAAATATCGAAAATTAAATTTTGTAATGTTAGATTTTCGCTTCTTAACGTTGGACATGAAAGACATGATTGACAGTTATACTTTTAAGTATGGAGAAAACTCCTGTCAACATTCTTTTGTGTCCTCTTTTTGTTTATATGGCAAGTACGGCGATATGTTCTGCGAGAACGAAAATTTTTTGTTCACGCTACGTTCAAAGCTCTGCAACAATAAAGAGCGCGTGTATCTGTTCCCAATGGGCAATCTTGAGTACACAGCCGGGATCAAAAATGCGTTGCAAAAAATTTTTGACGATGCCCACGAGAAAAATTGCCGCGTTAAATTTAAGACTTTGACTGAACGGGCGAAAAACATCGTGATTGAATTATTTCCCGGAAAATTTTTGATTGAAGGCAGCCGCGATTATTCAGAGTATATTCACAAAGCAGAACGACTGATTACTTTTTCCGGCAGTGGTTTTGCAAAAAGCCGCACGAATATCCATAGGTTTTTTCGCGATTATGAGGGTCGTTACAAAATAGAAAAAATTATTCCTAAATATTTTACTGAAATCATAAAATTTCAGGCTGAGTGGCTCGAAGCAAAAAATTTAGCCGATAATGACCCTACTCATAAAAAGCAACTTGTTTTTGAAAACGAAGGGATCAGAATTATTCTCGATAACTTTAAGGCTTTAGGCTTAACCGGGATAGTTTTGTTTATTGATAACAAATTATGTGGTTATGTTATAGGCTCGCCTTTATCAGAAAATTGTTTTGACGAAATTATAAACAAAGGCAGCAGAAACATACCGAATATTTCAAGAGTTCTTGTTAATGAATTTGCAAAACACTGTTGCCGTGAATATGAATATATCAACCGCGAAGAGGATTTAGGGGTTAAGGGATTGAGACATATCAAAGTGGATTTGAAACCTGATTTTATGATTGATAAATTTATTCTTACGGAGGCGGCTGGTTAAATTGAACAGAGCCGAGGCTAATATTTCGCTTTTTGCGATAACTTTTTTTGCCGCAGTGCAATATGTATTTATTGCCGGAGTTCCTGCAGGGCTTTCACACTTCGCGTTCCTGTGCATAACTAACCTGCTGGGGTTTCTGATGATACTTGCTTTTTTTTTCGGAGAACTGTTCAGGCTTGACTCAAAACAGATAATTCAGAGCTCAATACTTTCGGGCGAACTTACAGGCTTTAACATTTTCATGCTCATGGGTGTGCAGAACGTTGCCCCCGTGGTCTCAGCTTCGGTGCTTTCGTCATATTTTATTTTTGTC
>CAJODX010000167.1 GCA_905233295.1 uncultured Synergistales bacterium
AACTGCGTTTTCACCTGCTGTTGCAATTACGGTTATTGTTTTGTCATCAGATTCTGCCGTGAAAGTAACGCCAGTAATCGTTCCTGTCTGTTCAAAGCTGACTGGGGCAGCACCCGTATATTCAGCTGTTTTCATGACAGAACCTTGGCCAGCGGTAAGGTCAAACGTGAAAGTCTTTGAACTTTCCGCGATTGCAAAAGGCTCAGAAAGCGTAACGTCCCATGACAAAAGTCCAGCCGGCTCATCGCCATCTTCATTGTTTTTAACAAACGGAATAAGAACTATGCCTTTTGTTCCGTCTTTGAACTGTCCCTTATACTCATCGTTAAAACTAATCGTTACTGATGTTATAGGTTCAGCATCAGGGAAAGCATCTTCATCGGCATTTTTATCCGTAGCTTTTACTTCACATTTAAGCCACATCGGAAGCTCTATCGACAATTCATTGCCGTAATCTGCAGATTCGATGTAGTTCGTATATTCGCCATCGACATTGCGAGCATTTACTGTAACAGCATAATTTGCCGATACTGTGTTGAGGTCAAGTGTTTCATAGTCCACTATATAATTGGCTTTCAAGTTTTCTGCAAATCCAGGATAATCAGCCAACTCTTCGACCTCTTCAGCTTCGACTGCTTCACCTTCAACATCACAAGACAGGTTCATGAGGACTTCCTGGTATTTTTCATCCGCGCTTGTAATTTTAGCTAGAAAAGAGAGTTCGTATTCATAATTGCCCTCTTCGTTAGCTTCATTTGGCAATACACCGCTCAAAACGAGATAATCGCCTTCATCATTAGAGCCTGCCGACTGAATCATGATGCCAGTAAGTTTTTCTGAACGCAAGCTCCATGATAAATCGAATTTTGCATCAATCGGATAACTCACAGGTTCTTCCAGTGAATCATCAAATGAAACAACGGCGAGTTTCGGAAGCTTGTATATGCCGTAAAAATTTCCGCCAACGATGCATTCGACATCATCGGATAAATCCGCCGTTAATTCTAAAGTAGGGTCTTCTGCATCGACTAACTGATACACCGTTTCCGCGAACGCCTGTGAAACTGCGAACGCCGTGAACGCGCCAACTAGGAACAACAAAAAAACTTTCTTGCTCAAAATAACATTCCTCCTCGAATTATTTTTTCGCAGAACCCGCAACTCTGCGAAAAAAATAATTTTTTATATCCAGACGCAGATTTATTCCGCGTTATCCCTGCCGCAAATAAAACCGTTTAACCTGTTCATGTTCGCGTGTTTTAATTTCATGCTCGGATGGACGTAGCGGTTCAGGGTTACGTTCACGCTGGAATGCCCCAAAATTTCGCTCAAAGACTTTATGTCAAAGCCCAGCTCCACGCATTTTGTGGCGAACGAATGACGGAGCGCGTGAAAATTGATTTCTCCTATGCCGCATTTTTTCAGGACTCTTTTGAAACGGTTCTGCATTGTCCGTGGTTCGACGAATTTATTTTTTGCACCGGTCAGAACGTACGCATCCTCGATGTAAGCCAGTTCAAGATATTTCATAAGTTCATCGGGAACAGGAATTTTCCGGAACGAGCTCTGGCTTTTCGGTCCGCCAATTTCAATAAAAGTTTTTTTCGCCGCATTCTCATTCATATTGCGAAGGCGCTGCATTGTCCTCTGCACCAAAAATTCTTTGTCAGCAAAAGAAAAATCGCTCCATTTCAAGGCGCAGAGTTCGCCTATTCTCAAGCCCGTGAAAAGCGACAAAAGTATTCCGAGTGCGGTGAAATCAAAATTACTTTTCAAATATTTAAGAAGCCTGTTTTCTTCCGTTGCCGTCAAAATTCTGGGCTGTCCCTGTTTTAACGTAATTTTCACGGCATTCTGAACGTAACCGACTTCGTAACCTCGAAGCATGGCAAAACGTCTTATACTTTTCATTCTTGAAAGGATGTCTGAAACTGTTTTCGGCGAAAGTTTTTTGCCGTTGCGTCCTTCCCTCAGGAGCCTTTGGCAGAATAAAATAATTTTTTCGTTATTGATTTCGTCCGTGCGAAAATTCCCGAACACTGGGATTAAATAATTCTTTAACTGTCCGGCGTACTTGACGACTGTCGAGTTTTTCCGCAGCGGTTTTAATTCTTCG
>CAJODX010000168.1 GCA_905233295.1 uncultured Synergistales bacterium
ATTCAGAAGGCGTTACTGAATATACAAATTTTGCACCCTCCTGAATGGCAGCAAATGCGTTTTCATTGTCGCCCAAAGTGATCGTAGAGTAGGCTCCGTCTTTTGCGTCAAAGAGCTTGTCAAGGTTGACAGTGTTGGCTCCGTCGCTTCCGATGGAAATGACGATGTTATCCTGAACTGCTGTTGAAGTTACGCCGCTCTCTGAAAGTTTGTTAGCCGTAGCTTTGAGAGTAACGGACTGGCTGACTGCGTCAATGTTGGTAACTTCAAAAAGAATGCTGGCGTTTTCTGTAACGTTTGAAGCATCAAGAGCGAAAACTTCAGTTGCTTCGATTGTTTCAGCATCTTCTGCGCTGGTTGTCTCTATTTCAGAGGTCGGACCTGTACCGCTTCCGCCGCCTTCATAGACGATCTTCAAACCGGCTGCAGAGCTTCCGATTTTTGTTGTCTCGATAGCACCTAAATCTGCCAGTTCGCCATCCTCAGGAGCTGAAATGTTTACGCCTTTATTTCTTGCTGCGGCAATAACTTCATTCCAGACACCGCCCGGGTTCTCGTCAGTTCCTACAAAGAACGCTGTCTGATCGTCTGCTGTTGCTCCGCCGCCTGTTCCGAAAACATCAGAGCCGGTGGTTGACCAAATTTCAACGCCATCGTCAGTAACGACTGAAACTTTCGTTACAGGGGACGTTGTGTCAGTGAACGTGATAGCGGACGTTGTCGTATAAAGATCGCCGCCGATGCCGTAAGAGCCAGTAAGCTGTCCGCTTTCAACATCGTCAGGTGCGCTCTCTTCGAAAGTAACCTGATAGTTGCCCGCCGGTACGCCGTTGACTGTGAGGTCTTTGACGCCGTAGTCAGAGTTTACGGATTTGTTCATAATGACGTTATCATGTTTGATTTTCATGATGTCTGATTTCTGAACTTCGCCCTGACCGGGATCGGCTTTCACGCTGATCTTGTAGTTGCCTTCGACTGATTTTTTCTGACCGAACTGATCGATTTCACGAAGACCGCCGTTTACGATAGCTTTGGTTTCGCTGTCGCTGCTGCTCCAGAGAACTGCCGCGTCGCCGTTGAGGAGTTTCTTTTTGTTGAACTGTGTCGTGTTGCCGATACGTGTGATTTCCTCGTTAAGCTGTCCGATTTCTTCCTGGATATAGCTTCTGTCCTGCTGTGTCAGTGTGTCGTTGGCTGCCTGAACTGAAAGCTCGCGCATTCTCTGAAGAATTGAGTGAGTCTCGCTGAGTGCGCCTTCTGCTGTCTGAATAAGGCTGATACCGTCCTGAGTGTTGCTGACTGCCTGATCAAGTCCGCTGATCTGAGCGCGCATTTTCTCGCTGATTGCAAGTCCTGCTGCGTCGTCTGCCGCAGAGTTGATGCGAAGACCGCTTGAAAGTTTCTGAATCGACTTCTGAAGAGCATTGCTTGTGTTATTGACAATGTTGTAGCTCTGTAAAGCCGGTATGTTGTGCTGAATTACCATTGACATTGTAAAAAACCTCCCTGTAATGTTTAGTAAAAATGTTACACTCCTGCCTTCCGTGTGCAAGAGCTTGGCTTTTATTCCGTCTCCATTGCATTTTTTAATTTAAAAAATCTCAGGAGTTCCCCGCCGGTTTCGCAAAAATTTTCTTTTTCCGAATTTTCTCCCGCTGCTGAAACGCTCGCGCCCGTTCCGAACGGGTATCGGATCTGAAAAATTCTGCGGCTTTGGCTGTGTGCGCTTTGTTGCTAATTAACCTTTATCCTGTTTCGCGAAAAGGTTTCAAAAAATTAAAAATAAATTTTTCTGAAAAGACCTTAAGAAAAAAGTCTTTTTACCTGTTCATTCACATTGTCGGAGGGTATTTTTAATTTCTTTAACATGATTAAAAAAAATTTTTTTTCGCAGCGAAAATTCGGAATGCTATAATATTTTTCAAACGGTGCAAACGACTTTCCTCGCTTTCTTTTCCGTTTTTATATTTTTTTTATCGAAAATTGCTAAAAAGGAGGTTATAGCTAGATAGCGTAATAATATAATTTGGTGTAAAATAGTGTTATGGAAAGTACATATAACACTACAGAAGCGGCAAAGTATTTAGGCTTTAAGGTGAAAACGCTCCAGAA
>CAJODX010000169.1:0-2107 GCA_905233295.1 uncultured Synergistales bacterium
GCGCGGGCATAAACACTCGCGACTATGAACAGAGAGTTCCGGCTCTTGTGAATGCCGGTGCTGACGTTCTGTGCATTGACTCTTCAGAAGGATTTACGGAATGGCAGAGAAGAACTCTTCAATGGATCAGGAAAAATTACGGCGATAAAGTCAAAGTCGGCGGCGGAAATGTTGTTGATGCTGACGGATTCAGATTTTTAGCTGAAGCTGGCGCGGATTTCGTCAAGATAGGCATAGGCGGCGGCTCAATCTGTATCACTCGCGAGGCTAAAGGCATAGGACGCGGACAGGCAACCTCAGTCATTGAAGTTGCAAAGGCACGCGATGAATATTTCAAAGAGACCGGGATTTATATTCCTATATGTTCTGACGGCGGCATTGTAATGGATTATCACATAACTCTCGCGCTTGCTATGGGTGCAGACTTCTGTATGCTCGGAAGATATTTCGCGAGATTTGATGAAAGTCCAACCAACCGCGTCATGGTGAACGGAAATTACGTTAAAGAATACTGGGGCGAGGGTTCATCACGCGCACGAAACTGGCAGAGATATGACAGCGGCGACTCTTCGCAGACAAAACTCTCATTTGAGGAAGGCGTTGACAGCTATGTTCCTTACGCCGGAAGCCTGCGCGACAACGTGAATGAAACTCTCAGCAAAATAAAATCAACATTCTGCAACTGCGGCGCGTTAAATCTTTCGGAAATGAGAGAAAAAGCAAAACTTACGCTTGTTTCGCCTGTTACATTAATGGAAGGCGGAGCGCACGATGTCATAATGAAAGAGGCAGTCAGAAGAAGCAAATAAAAATTAAAAATTAAAATTCAGGAAGCGGAAATTGAAAAATTTTTTTTCGTTTCTGTTTCTTGGATTTATTTTGGAAAATTCACTGCGGCAAAAATATTTTTTTCATCAGCAAAGGGCATTTCTGGTGCAGTCATAAAGACTTGCCAGCCCGTCTCCAAAAGTTTCTGACGTGTCCATTCGCGACCTTCAAAGTCAAGTTCGGCGGTCAAATCGTCAAACAGCAAAATAGGTTTCCTTCCTAATCTCAGCATTATTAATTTTCCAGCCGTGATTATCATGTTCAAAATTAATTTTCTTTTCTGTCCTCTGCTCAGTGCTTCTGAAGCAGATTTTCCGTTATTGCTCAAAATTATTGCGAGTTCATCGTAATTCGGACCTGTTAAAGGGCGCATTGCCTGACGTTCACGCGCTGAAGATTCTTTGAGGGCTTTCGTCAAAAATCTTTCGCCAGCGATGTTCAGCACAGGAAGAAACTCAACGCTGAAATTATTTTGATTCATCACCGTCTTTAAAAGTCCCGCGACTTCTCTGCGTCTGTCCATTATGAAGCCGCCTAGCGAACAGAAAAGTTTTGCAGTCGCATCGGGAGATTTTCCCTGCCGCAACAGAGCCGTCCTTGAACGCATAACATATTTGAAATCCGAAAGTTTTTTCGCGTACGGAGGAAATAAAAGAGAGCAAAGACGATCCATGAACAAACGCCGCGCTGAAGGAGCGCCGTCAATAAGATTTACTCCGCCTGTCAGAAAGATTATCGAAGGCACAGCAAGCCTCAAATCCGTGAACGAAATTGCCTTGTCATTGATACGCAACGCGACACGCGAAGATATTGCCGCTGAAACCGTGAATTTTTCTTCGCCTGATAACTGCGCAAATGTCAAAGCTCTTGAAGTCGTATCGTTCCATGACATCATGTTTTGAGTCCGTGTGAAAGAGCCCCAGCCGCACATAACGCTCAAAGATTCAAGAAGATTTGTTTTCCCCGAGCCGTTCGGACCGAGTATCAAATTAATGCCCGGATCCCATTTTATTTTGAGTTCCGGGCCGGAAAAATTTCTGAAATTTTTTATTACGCTGAAATCAAATTTCAATTTTTCTTAATTCTGTTTAATTTTGAAAATTTTCGTTGTTTTCATTTTGAAAATCCTGATTTTGATTTTCCTGATTTTCATTTCCGCTACCGGATTCAAATTCGCCCATTTCCTCTTCGGCGATTCTGTCCTGCGCACTCAGACGCGCCGGCATCAGCATATAAAGGAAATCGTCATTGTCAGAGCGTTTCATTCTTGTCTGACCTT
>CAJODX010000169.1:2115-2615 GCA_905233295.1 uncultured Synergistales bacterium
ACCTCGCCTGAGCCGAGTATTCTCAAACCGTCAAGGAAATAACCGACGTTAAAGCCGATTTGCAGAGATTCCCCGCCGATTTCAGCATTAAGACTTTCGCTCGCAGTGCCACGTTCGGGAGCGCGTGCTGTGATTTTGAGTTCGCCGTTCGGGTTAAGGAACATTGCCATTATGTGTGCCGGAGTTGTTTTGGCGATAATATCAATCCTTTCGAGAACGGAAATTAAATCGCCGCTTTTGATTTTCAAAGATGTTACAACAGTGTCATTGAGTATTCTTTCATAAACCGGAAAATTTGCGTCAATGAGTCTTATTGAAAATTCAACGCCTTCGAGATTGAACCAGACAACTCAAACTCCGGCGGTGTGTTCAACTATAATTCTTACAAGGTGAATGATCGTTTCCATCTGAACTTGATGCCTTTAGGAAGTGTTGATCTTTCTGATGAGGATCGTCCGCGTAACTATTACATGAAGTTTAAGGGGTCGGGTATGACCGAC
>CAJODX010000170.1 GCA_905233295.1 uncultured Synergistales bacterium
ATCTCAATAATTTTAGTTCTCTCGAAATTTCTGAGCAGTTATCCTCCGACAAACTTAAAAACTTTTTTCGCTGCCTTGGGAGTAATATCCCTGCCGGTGCTTCTGGTTTTGATTCAGCCTGACGCAGGGAGCGCACTCGTTTACCTCGTGATTTCGTTCATAATGCTTTTGGCCGCCGGAACGCCGTTAAAATATCTCGGCACTATTGTCGGGCTTGGGCTTGCGGCGATTCCTTTTTTGATAATTTTCGTTTTAAAAGAGTATCAGAGGAACAGGATTTTAGTTTTCATTGACCCTATGCGAGACCCTTTGGGGGCTGGATATAACGTAATTCAGTCAAGGATAGCTGTCGGTTCGGGTGGAATGACGGGCAAGGGCTTCATGCTTGGCACTCAGAGCAAATTGAAATTCCTGCCCGAACCTCACACGGATTTCATTTTCAGCGTTTTTTCCGAAGAATTTGGCTTCATCGGAAATTTAGTTTTAATTTTTCTGTTCAGCGTTTTATTATTTCGTGTAATTTTCATAGGAATTAAGAGCAAGGACAGGCGGTGCAAAATTTTAGTTTCGGGAGTCGCGGCCTGGCTGTGGTTTCAGATGTTCGAGAGCATGGGAATGAGCATTGGAATAGTCCCCGTAACGGGATTGCCACTGCCGTTTCTGAGTTATGGGGGAAGCTCTTTGTTATCGACTTTCATAGCACTCGGTCTTGTCGCAAGTATTTACATAGAGGAAGCCGGAAGCAAAATCCGAATCTGAACTTTATAACAGGGCGAAGAAGTTTCAACCATCTGACTGTAAAATCCTTGAGGTTCTCAGGGATTTTTTGTTTTTATAGAAGTTTCACAGGCTCAGAGGAGGCTTGACAAAATTTGTTTCATGTTATAAGTTTATTATATCAAACAAATTCAGGTGCGGAAAATTAAAAATGAATTATAAGAAAGAAAACATAATTTATAAATTCATGGAACACATCAAAGATTCTGATATTGAAAATTTTGTCAGGAATATTTTATTTTGTTTCGCAGCTCCAACTATAAAAGGCATTAAGGCTGCGTGTCTGATAAATTTCCGCAGGCACGAAGACGAAGACATTAAAACCATATGGAAGGAGAACGCTAATGAATGGCTTTCACCGCTGGGAGTTCAATGGCTTCTGCTGAACGAGAACGAACACGGGAGCGGAAACGCGCTTGTTTTGGTTTACCGGCGCGAACTTCTTGCACGTGCTTTGGGGTGCGATGAGGCGTGCAAAATATTAAAATCCTGCGGCTATCCCCTCAATGATCCGGACGGCTGTCTGAACTGTCTGCGGAAAAAAATTTCCTGCGGCTGTACATCTTCCTGCTTCCCTCACGAGATCGGTCTGTTCCTTGATTATCCGCCCTATGATGTTAAATGTTTCATGGAAAACAGAAAATGTGAAAATCAACTTCGCAACGGTTACTGGAACGTTTATGGCAATGTCGGCAAGGCAAGGCGGACTTTCAGAAAATATCGCAGGGCGGAGCTTGATGCGGCACGTTCAATTCTGACTGCCGGATAGAAAAATTTTACGGAGGTTTCTTAAAATGTCAAAAGTTTTAGTAGTTTATGTAACGACAACAGGCAACACGGAAAAAATGGCAAACGCTGTTGCTGACGGTGCAAAAGGCGCGGGGGCTGATGTTACGTTAAAGACGGTCGGCGAGGCTTCTGTCGCTGAGCTTGCCGGTTATGACGTTATAGCTTTCGGTTCGCCGGCAATGGGTGCGGAAGTAATCGAAGAAGCAGAAATGGAACCGTTCTTCACTGATGCAGCTTCGGCAATCAAAGGCAAAAAGGTCGCGGTTTTCGGCTCATACGACTGGGGCGACGGCGAATGGCTCAGAACCTGGGAAGACCGCTGCAAGGAAGCAGGAGCTGTTATAGCTGCCGAAGGTCTCAAAGCTCATCTTGAACCCGATGATGACGCTCTGGCTGAATGTAAAGCTTTCGGAGCAAAACTGGCGTAAAGAAGTCAGGAAGCAATTTTGTTCATGACCCCTTTGTCAAACATTTTCCCCTTTTCTTTTTA
>CAJODX010000171.1 GCA_905233295.1 uncultured Synergistales bacterium
GCATAAAAGTTGAATCGCCGATAACTGCGACGACGTTTTTATTTTTGTTTTCAGCACCTAAATTTTCGAGAGCCTTATTAAATCCGTGAAGCGCGCTTATCGATGCTCCCATACAGAGCGTCATATCCATTGCAGAAAGCGGCGCAACTGCTCCGAGTGTATAACAGCCGATGTCGCCGAGAACTGTGCAGTTATTTTTATTCAGCGTGAAAAATAATCCCCTGTGCGGACAGCCGGCACACATTACAGGAGGACGCGGAGGAATTTTTTCGTCTAATTTAATTCCTGTTTTTTCCGTGTTCAATAATTTTTTCGCGATAATGTTTTGATTTAATTCGCCTTCAACCGGAAATAAATTTTTTCCGTCGCATTCGAGGCCGAGAGTTTTGCAGTGTTCTTCGATAAACGGATCAAGTTCTTCAACGATAACAAGACGCTTGACTTTCCCTGCAAATTCTTTAATTTTTTCGTCAGGCAAAGGCCAAACCATTCCGATTTTTAAAACAGGATATAAATTTCCGCAGGCTTCTTTTACATATTGATAACTTGTTGAAGATGTGATTATTCCGATTGAATTATCACGGCCTTCGTCAATAAAATTCATTTTTGAAAAATCAGAATAAATCCGCAGGCGTTTAATTCTTTCTTCAACGAACGGATGACGTTTTATAGCGTTGCCCGGCATCATTACGTACTTAGCGATATTTTTTTCGTAAGGCTTTTCGTTTGCTTCTTCGCGAGTGCCGATTTCGACTAAAGACTGTGAGTGAGCAACACGCGTACACATTTTCACGATAACGGGAACGTCAAACTCTTCTGAAATGTCAAAAGCAGTTTTGAAAAATTCGAGAGCTTCCGCAGAGTCTGAAGGCTCAAGCATCGGCAGTTTAGCAGCCTTTGCATAATGACGAGAATCCTGTTCGTTCTGCGATGAATGCATTCCGGCATCGTCAGCGACACAGATAACCATTCCGGCGTTAATTCCAGTGTAAGAAACAGTGAATAAAGGATCTGCGGCAACATTTAAACCTACGTGCTTCATTCCGCAAAAACTTCGCCGTCCTGCAAGAGCTGAACCGAAAGCCGTTTCCATTGCGACTTTTTCGTTCGGAGCCCATTCGCAGTAAATTTCGTTAAATTTAGCGGCCTCTTCAGTGATTTCTGTGCTTGGAGTGCCGGGATAACTTGAGGCAACACAACAGCCGGCTTCAAAAAGTCCGCGAGCTGCAGCAGTATTTCCCTGCATAAGTTGTTTCATTTTTTAATTTTTCCCCCTTAAAATTTGAAAGGAATTTTAGCACGATAATTTCATCACGTGCATAATAAATAAAATCTCCCGCTGAAAAAGCACGAGAGATTTCTAGCTAATTTTGTTAAATTTTTAAGTTTACGAAATTTATTTTTTCGTAAATTTTTTCCGCGCAAAATTTTGCACCAGTCCCAAAAACGCAAAAGCCATTAAGCCGAAGCCTGAATTACAGCCGCCGCTACTGCCGCTGGAGGGTGAATTTTCCTCATCTGGGAATCCATCGCCAGCGCCGCCACTTGGTAAGTTTGCGGGCGATACAGTAACGTTCATTAAAATATTTTCGCCATTTTCCTTTTCAAAGCCGGTCTTATAATTGTAAGTGAGCTTATAAGGAGCAGTGCCGCTGATTGTGGCTATGCCGGCCTTGCTGAGTCTAATCCTAAGTTTTTTGCCGTCTTTATCATAGACTTGAAGATTTTCGACGTTGCTGATGTCTGAAGTGTCGTCGGCAAGTGATGCAACTGTTGAGTCAATAATCTCTGAAGTTTTCAAGAAGTAAGCGAAATCAAAAATTTTGGTTAAAAGAGCCGGAGCTTCTTGATCTTCGCAAGAAAAATCTGTGAGATTCGGGAAATTTGTTTTGGAAACATTTAATTTCCTAAGATAATTCTTTTTGACGTTCAGTTTTGTCAGTGCTTGGCAGCCTTCGAGGTCTAAATCTGTAAGGTCTGAACTTTCGCAGGATAACTCAATTAAATTTTCGCAGCCTTTGA
>CAJODX010000172.1 GCA_905233295.1 uncultured Synergistales bacterium
GCCGACTGCGACAATTCCGTCAAGCCCGAGCATTCTGCATGTTCCAACAGCTTTTTCGCGACCTTTTTCAGTCATAAACTCTTCACTGCGTGCTGTGTATAAGATTGTGCCGCCGCGTCCGAGAATATGCCGCACCATGTCAGCCGTGAGTATTACGAAATCGCTGTTGATTAAGCCTGAATAGCCGCGACGAATGCCGACGCATTCAATTCCATAATGCATTGCCGTTCTCGCGACTGCACGTACAACGGCGTTCATTCCCGGAGAATCTCCGCCGCTGGTCAAAACGCCGATGCGTTTGATTTTCTTTTCGATTTTTCCCTGTTCCATGACTATAAAAAACTCCTGATAATTTCAATCCACGCAAAAGCGGTAAACGTTTTTTCACTTCTGCGACAAACTCCAGTGATATAAACCACTAAGAGAAATAAAATTATCGAAAAAATATTTATTAGATATATTTTATTATGTCGCAGCTTTATATGTCAACGCTTGAGAGATATAATCTTAATCTAAAAAATTACCGCTTTATTAGAAATTTATGTATAAAGTATAAAAGACTTTGCTAAAATGAAAAACAAAATTTTTAAGGAGATAATCAAAATTAATACAGAAATTATAAAATCACGCGTTGAAAAACTCCGCAGCCTTATGTCAGAAAAAAATCTTGACGCTTTCGTCTTAATCGTCCATGAACGTGCAAATTCAGAGAGCTGTCATTACATTTCCGGTTTTCGTGGAAGTTCCGCGGCTTTGATAATCACCATGAACGAAGAATTTTTAACCACCGACGGACGCTATCAGACGCAATCGAAAGAACAATCGCCTTTCAAAATAATAATTCAATCTGAGTTATCTTTGCCGGAATATATCGCACGAGCCGTTAAAGATTCAAATTTCAAACGCGTTGGTTATGAAGCCGAAAAAATTTCACACGCCGAATTTCAAAAATTTTTTGCTCCGGTAAAAGTTGAATGGATTGACGCTTCAGACTTGATTCTGACTTTGCGCCGCACAAAAGATGATTATGAAATTTCAATGCTCAGGCATGCCGCAAAAATCGGACGTGAAGCTTTAGGCAACGTCTTGAAAAAAGTTTATGCCGGAATGAGCGAAATCGAATTTGAAATTAATCTCACTCAGGAAATTAAACTTTTAGGTGCTGAGAAAGGCTGGGCGCACGATGATTTTATTGTCGCGTCCGGAACACGTAGCGCAATGTGCCACGCTCCGGCAACGCTCAAAAAATTTTCTTACGGCGAGAATGTTACGGTCGATTACGGCGCAATGTTTGGCGGTTACATGAGCGACATAACGCGGAATTTCGCGCTCGGCTGTGCGGACAAAAAAGCTCTTGAGTTGAATGAAATTTTATTAAAAGCTCACGGAGAAGCCGCAAAAATTTTGAGACCGGGAATAGCCGGACGTGATGTTGACGCAACGGCAAGGAAAATCATTTCAGACGCGGGCTACGGGGAAAATTTTATTCATGGTCTGGGACACGGACTCGGGCTTGAAGTTCACGAAACGCCAAGACTTTCACGATTTTCAAATGATATTTTGAAAGTCGGCGATGTCGTTACGGTCGAACCCGGAATTTATATTGAAGGCTGGGGCGGACTGAGAATCGAAGATGACTATCTAATCACGGAAGACGGCGCGGAATGTCTGACTTTCAATGACAACCAAAGCATAGAAATCCTAAAATTATGAAAAGGCTGCCCGAAATTCATTTTCAGGGACTATAACTTCCGCGTACTCCGCCATTCGTTCGCTGTAAAATTCACAGCCTTCCGTACAAAGAGCACGCGGCTTTTATTCTGTCCGCAAGCCCGTCCGGCACAGCACCTTCGCGCATACGCCATTCCCAGTTTCCTGAGGGCGTTGAAGGCGTGTTTGTTCTGGATTCCGCGCCCGATTTCAAATAATCCTGCATCGGCACTATCGCAGTGTCAGCAACTGAACTTATTGCAAGCCTCGTAACTTCGCTCGTGAAAATATATCCGTCCATGACATCACGTCCGACATAAGACGAAAAATTTTTAATTTCATCGTTGGTCGCGTCATTTTCAAACCAGCCGCGCGAAGTGTTGTTGTCGTGTGTGCCAGTATAGACAACGCTGTCTCTCGTGTGATTATGCGGCGCGTAAGGATTGTCAGCCGGATTTCCGAAAGCAAAATGCAGGACTAACATTCCCGGAAGTTCCATTTTTTTTCTTAACGCTTCGACATCTGGAGTTATTATTCCCAAATTTTCAGCCCAGAAAGGCATCGTCGGAAAATTCTCTTTCAATGCCGCAAAAAATTTTTCGTAAGGAAC
>CAJODX010000173.1:0-891 GCA_905233295.1 uncultured Synergistales bacterium
GCAGAATTATTATACACTAAATTTTAAAAATTCAAATATACGGGGCGTTTCATCTCACGACTGAAGTCGCGAGTGTTCACGCCGGATTTAATAAAAAAAATCCTTTCTTAAAAATTTTCTATTCTTTGCTCCATTTTTCTGTTTTATAACTAACATGAATGAATCTACTGCTCAGTGAATCTCCGGGAAATTTTTTTGAAACTTCGGGATTGTAAGTCAGTGTTATCGTCGTGTAACGATCAGGCGTCCAAACGTTCCGCAACATAATCTTTCCGGCTTTTCGCGTGTTCGCCGCAGGTGTTTCGCGTGTTGAGCCGTAAGCCGAGTTCAGACCTTTCTGAAGAGCCTCGTAAAATTTTCTGTCGTATTCCGCATCGCCCATACTCTGAAGATAAACGGATTTTGAAGCCAGAAGTTTATTTTTGTAAAATCCAAAAACAAATGTTGCCGGATAGCCTTCAAAAAAACCCCGCATTGTAAGAGATTCCTTGCGCGGTGTCAGGACTTTTGCTCCGCTGTTTTCCATTCTTTTCTGAGTTCTCGCGAACGTATGACCGAAAGGTAGCGATAAAAACGCCTCGGAGCTGTTCGAGAGTGCCTGTGCCTGTCCGTTCATCATAAAAAAAATAATGAAAACGGAGAAAAAAATCTTTTTCATTTTCATTTTTATTTTAACGTCTGGCTGATTTTGAAAATCTTGCGCGGTTGACGGCTTCAGGCTGACCTGGCTCAATCTCTCCGGCTTTCATCAGAGCTATACGTGTCAGCATCGGTCCGACGAGTTCATAAACGAGAACACTGAACAGGATTATGTTCCGTATAAGACCGCCCATCTCAGTGCCGAGGCTTTGAGCGTTCACGACCATTCCAAGAGCGACACCGGCTTGAGGG
>CAJODX010000173.1:910-2792 GCA_905233295.1 uncultured Synergistales bacterium
GGAACATTTCATAACGGTGCTGCTGAATAATGCGCCGAAATATTTTCCCGCACAGCGCGTAAAGATATACACAAGCCCTGTTACCATTACGAACGGATATTGAAAGACCGAAAGTTCAAGTCTTGCGCCGGATAATACAAAAAAGACAGCGTAGAGGGGTGCTGACCATTTTTCTGAACGTTTCATAAGATCCGCGGAATACTCGCACATGTTGCAGAAAATCGTTCCAAGCATCATACATACGAGCAAAGATGAAAAGCCTATACGGAGCTGTCCGAAATAAAATTCGCGGCTCGCAAGAGATATTGTCATCATAACGAAAGCTATCGTCATTGAAAGTCTGTTTGAATTTGAGAAAAATAATTTTTCGAGCTGTGTCAGAATATATCCCATTACCGCGCCTAAAATTAAAGAGCTTACAATCTCGATTAAAGGATTTACGATGATTGAAATAAAATTCACCGCACCGCCCGTCATAGCCTGAGCAACACCGATTGAGACAGCAAAAATCACAAGTCCTGCAGCGTCATCAAGAGCGACGATTGGCAATAACAGATTTGTTACAGGACCTTTCGCCTTGAACTGACGAACGACCATCAATGTAGCCGCCGGAGCAGTTGCTGAAGCTATTGCGCCGAGTGTTATTGCGACCGGAACAGGAAGAACATCGCCTCCGAGTTTTATGCTTAAGGCTATCAGTGCAATATCAACGAAAACCGTTGCGGCAAGAGCCTGAAAAATTCCAATGAAAGTCGCGGTCTTGCCCATCTCTCTGAGCTGAGCCATCCGAAACTCGCTGCCGATGTCGAATGCTATGAAACCCAAAGCGGCACTCGAAAGAATATTAACGTCCAAAAGCTCTGAAGATGAAGAAAATCCCAAGCCGAAATGTCCCAGTACATAGGGACCGACCAGAACACCTGCAATCAAAAACGCTGTAACATCAGGAAATTTAAAGCCTGAATATTTGAATGCTCTTGTCATCATCAGACCTGCAAACAGCGCAAACGCAGTCTTGAGCAGTAAAGTCATATTAAAAAAATAACGCCTCTTTTAAATTAAAAAATTTTTAACTCGCGAACCTAAAAAACAGTTTGTAAAATTTGCGTTACAAGTCCGACTTTCTGAGTCCTTGAAATTATTCCGCGCCCTTTCACGGCAATCTCTGCATTTGCAATAAGAGAACTTGTAATCTGATTGTCCGCCGTAACGTCCTGCGGTCGAATCACACCGAACAGCTGAAACTGCAAAACCTCTTCGCTCGTTCTGATGTCGCGTGTGCCTTCGATGACAAGATTTCCGTTGGGCAGGACTTCTGTAACAAGACACGCGAGTGTAGCTGTGGCATGATGTTTTCGTTCGGTTGAGCCTTCGCCGTTCGAGGTATTGTTCGATGAAAACGTAAGACCGCGGATAAATTTCAAAATTCCTGTGCCGTCATTTCCTTCATTAATATTGTTGGAGGAGCTTTTTGTAACTTCCATCGTGGCTTCATCTTTTGCGTCTGTGCGTTCATTTATTAAGACGGTGATGATGTCCCCGACTTTTCCGGGTCTGGCGTCTGAATACCAGCTTGCGTTGTCGTCCCAGAGAGACTGTGCTGAAGCCGGCATGGCAAACGCAAAAACAAAAATCATTAAAAATAAAAAATTTTTCCGCATATTTTTTCTCAAATCTTTCTCCAAAACTTTTTTAGATTTTACCACTCATATTTTGGTCTGCGTGAATATTCCTGTCCTGAACGGAAGATGAATTGCGTTTTATGTGTAAAGTTATCGAAAAATTTTTCTTTGTGAAATTTTATGAATGCTAAAAAATTTTTATATTTTTGTTGTGGCAAATGTTGTGGCAAAAAAATATTAAAAAAATTTTAAAAAATATA
>CAJODX010000174.1 GCA_905233295.1 uncultured Synergistales bacterium
GCTGGCGCTTCAGAACGGCGTGGACATTAAGACGGTATCGTGGATACTGGGGCACTACGACGCTGGGTTCACGCTCCGCACCTACACCCACGCGACGGTGGCGATGCAGGAGCAAGCCGCCGCGACAATGGGCAATCTCATGTCGATGAGTATGTAAAAGAAAAGAGACACGGGAAAATGCACCGTGTCATGAAAAATCAGGCGTCTGTAATAACGCCTTAAAAGTCTTTCAGTCTTTTTTCCTCCTATGCTATCTCAGCATAATGTATATGATAATAATCTATAACCGCTTTTTTAATTTTCTCGTTGTCGTCATAATTTAGTGGTCGTTTTAAGAAGTAAGTAACGCTATCCGCCCCCATGCTGTCCACGAATTTTTCAAAACCAACTTTGACGCGATTCTTTTTGAAAGAAGCCATAAAAGACTTGCAAAGCATCATGATTTCTTGCGTATTTTGCACCTGTTCTTGCGATTGTGGTTGAGTTTGTGGTTGTGCCGATTCTTCTACTGTTTCAACGCATTCATAATATACGTTCTTACCGTCCGTATTTCTTAATGGCGGTAACAGGTAGACGCGCGACTGTGATAATTTTCGTTTCTTAATTCGTGTGTCCTTTGACATAATGGCGTTTATCGCTTTACCAATCTGATACGCAGTTATGCCTTTCAAATTCGCGCCGTTGATAATGTCTAACGCTGACATTTCTCGCCACTCGGAAATATCCGACTCCCAGTCCAAACAGTCTCTCAGCTCTTGTTCCCCCTTTTTGGGCACGGCAAAATTCATATTTTCGGCGCAAGATAAGCCAAACTGCTAAAGGCGTGACTTTGATTAAAGATGGTAAGAAAACTGTCTACTATGATGTCTCGGAAACAGAAAGTGTCGACCCAAAGCCCATACCAGTTAATTTGTGGCAATACAACGACACCGACCACAAAAAATTTATTAACGCAATAAAAATTTATCATCGTTGACGGTAGCGCAAAATGTCGTTCGGCGCAAGATACTTTGTGGTCTCTTGTCATATGGCACTCGATAATTATCAAATTTCGCAGTGATAAAGGCTTTCAGCCGCGCCTGCTTCTTGTCCAAAGTGCCATTAAGTTCCCCCAGTTCAACAATCCAGGCTTTACTCGCGGCAATTTCTTTATCCTTGTCATTAGCGTCATAGGTCTGTCCTTCTAAAAACCATTCTGACCTCAATGCGGTTTTCCTGAAAAATTCTGTCTTGCCTATGCCCTGCGCACCCTGAAATGTTAAGACAAAATCATTTGCCACTGGTTTTGCTTCATCGTTCAGTGCCATAGCTATTGCTTGAATGAAATATTTTCGCAAATAGGAGCAATAAAGTGGATTATCGCTAATTCCTAAAATGCGGTTTAACTCTGCAAAACGGTCGGTATTATCCCATTCAAGTTTTTCAAGCATTTCTGCGACGGGATTATAATCGTTCATTCTCGCCAAAGTCATAAGAATTGAATTAAGATTATCGCCTGTAAAAGAAAAGTTCTTGTCTTTCATTTTCGGGTTCAGATAGCTTGTTATCATTTCGGGAGCAAGCAGACGGCGTTTGGTCGGTGATAAATCCTCGAAACCGTCAGGCGTATACTCTGAATCTGTCGGTATCCCGTCAACGTGCGTGTCCTTTGTGATAACGTTCGTTTTTATTGTTATCCCGTCCTCGCGCATTGCCGCTTGAACGTCCTTGAACTTCAACGACATTTTTGGCAACGGTATTTTTTTGCCGGCATTCTTAAATTTTTTCTTGGCCTGTTTCCATGCGTTTTTAATCCGTTGCTTATCCTTTGTGATTTCTTCTGCCCTGCTCATGTAAAAATCTTCAATGGAGTCAATGTCAAAATCAGGATTATCAGGTTCAGCATAGGTTTTTATTACTTCAGCGGCTATGTTCGCAAGTCGAATCGTTTCGGCTTTCAGTGCACTGTGCCATATCGCTTCAAGTTCTTTTTTCTCGAGGGGCGGTTCGCAAAGTTCAGCTTTTTCATAAAACTTTTTTCTCGCCGTTTCAGTCGTATGGTTCGATAAGACTCCAACGGCATATTTATAGAGTCTGTCGTTGCGCTCTCCCTCATGGATAACGTCTTCTTGTTTTTCTTCATGTCCTGCGTCAGACTCTAAGTTGTCGATTATTTCATCGATGAATTTCTCGCCGTCTTGAAAACCGCCCTGTGGAATCTCAACGCCGAATGCCTGTTGAGTTGCCGGTTTCGCGCCAGCGTCAAATTCAGGAACAAGCTGTAAAATTTTCTGCTTCAGCTCTCGGTATTCTCCAATGTCAGAAAATTCACGGCTCAACGGGAAGTAAATGTGCCATTTTGGTCGTGGTGCTTTTCCGCCTTTTCCTTTCATGTTGTTGCGGCTCGCTATCCAGTAATACTTCAACTCGGGGTAGCGTTTTGCGATTTCTTCGGGCTTTATCCATTCTTCGGGATTTTCCGAGTCATTGTCGCAGTCCATGTAAACCACGTCGGCACTGACAAAGCAGTCATCGCTCCTGTGATACTTTTCAATAATCCCTTGGCGATTTTTTCCCTCGGTCAAAACCACCGGCACATGGTCAAAACGTGCCACTTCAAGAAGCTCGTCAAGCGTACTTATCTCCCTTACTCCGTCAAAGGCCGTTACTTCTGCCTGTCC
>CAJODX010000175.1 GCA_905233295.1 uncultured Synergistales bacterium
TGGCTGTGCCTTACACGGGCATGATTATTTCAACGCGTGAAAATGAAAAAGTTCGTTCAAAAATGCTTGAAGTCGGAATTTCTCAAATTAGCGGCGGCTCTCGTACTTCAGTCGGTGGCTACACAACCGAAGAACGCCCGCATGACACTGAACAATTCGACGTTTCTGACCAAAGAACGCTCGATGAAGTCGTTCAATGGCTGATGAAACAAAATCATATTCCTTCGTTCTGCACAGCTTGCTACAGAGCCGGAAGGACTGGCGACAGATTCATGAGTCTTTGCAAGTCCGGGCAAATCTTAAATTGCTGTCACCCGAACGCGCTAATGACTCTGACAGAATATCTTGAAGATTACGCCTCGCCTGAAACAAAGCGAATCGGTTATGAAATGATTGACCGCGAACTCGAAAGAATCCCGCGTGAAAATGTTCGAGAGATTGCCCGCGAAAATATTGAGGCTATGAAGCATGACAACAAACGAGATTTCAGATTCTAATCTCAACGCAACGCCAAGCGGTGAAAGAGTTCATATTGCGTTCTTCGGACTTCGTAACGCAGGTAAATCAAGTCTTGTGAACGCCGTAACGGGTCAGGATTTGGCTGTCGTGTCTGACGTCAAAGGTACGACTACCGACCCCGTTAAGAAAGCTATGGAACTTTTGCCGCTCGGTCCGGTCTTGATAATTGACACTCCCGGACTTGATGACGAAGGCGCGCTCGGCGAGCTTCGAGTCAAACGTGCTTTGAATGTTCTCGCAAATTGTGATGTCGCCGTGTTAGTTCATGAAGCTAACGAAGAAATAACACAGGCCGAACGCGATTTAATAAAAATTTTTGAAGAACGCAAATTGCCATTCGTAATCGCAAATAATAAAATTGATTTACATAAATCCTCTCTCCTCTCTCCTAACTCAATCAACGTCAGCGCGCTGACGGGCGAAAATATTAATTTACTGAAAGAAAAAATTGCCGCGCTTGCAAAGAAGACAGAGTCGGAGAAAAAATTAGTTTCAGATTTACTCACGCCCGGCGATATTTGCGTTCTTGTCGTCCCGGTTGACAAGGCCGCGCCGAAAGGGCGATTAATTCTTCCGCAACAGCAAACTATAAGAGATATTCTTGATTCTCATTGCTCGGCTTTTGTGTGTCAGGATACAGAACTTGAAAACACTTTGAAAAATTTAAGCGTCAAGCCGAAAATCGTAATCACGGACTCGCAAGTCTTTGAGAAAGTTAATAAAATCGTGCCGCAGGAAATTTTGCTAACATCATTTTCGATTTTATTTGCGCGCTATAAAGGCAGCTTGAAAATTTTAGTCAATGGCGCGGAGAAATTAGCGGCTCTCAAGGACGGCGACAAAGTTTTAATTTCAGAGGGCTGCACTCACCACAGACAATGCGGCGACATAGGTACAGAAAAAATCCCTGCTTGGATTAAAAAATTTACAAACGTAATGCCCGAATTTTCTTTCACGTCCGGCGGCGAATTTCCAGACGAAGACAAATTAAAAAATTTTGATTTAATTATTCACTGCGGAGGCTGTATGCTCAACGAACAAGAAATGCAATCTCGAATTAAACGCGCCATTAATGCAGGTGTCCCTGTCGTTAATTATGGAATCGCTATAGCTCACATGCACGGAATTTTGAAAAGAAGCCTTGAGCCATTCTCACTTTTATAAAACATGGAAAAAAAAGAAATTTTAACAAACTTGCGCGCGCTTGGCCTCGAAGCGGGGGCGACGTCTGAAGATATTCACGCGGCTTTCAGAAAGCTTGCTCGCGAATTGCACCCGGATATTACAGGCTCAAAGAGCGATTTCAAATTTAAGCAAATCACTAGCGCTTATTGAGTTTCGCCGAACTTGTTCAGGCGTCAGAGCCTAAAACTGAAGAAGCGAAGCCAAGCCGGCCGGCTTATGATTATAATGTCGCTGAAAAAAAACGCCGCGCCGTTGATGAAAAAATTGATTCGATTATCGACAAGTACGAAGAAGAATTAAAAGCCTTTCACGTGAATAAAACTCCTGATGAAGCTCTCGACATGGAAGCTCTGGCATTGCGATTGAAATCTAAAAATCTCAAAGTTGTGAACGCCGCTTTGAAACACGCGGGGAGTTTAGTTAATCGCGTTGAGTTTCGCCGAACTT
>CAJODX010000176.1 GCA_905233295.1 uncultured Synergistales bacterium
CGTCCTTTTACTGCTGTTTCACCTTCGCCGATTTTGAACATTGAAAGCGAATCTCTCAAATCCTGAGCAAGCTGTGTCTGTTCGTCTGAAATTTTCGCAGCACGTTCAGCGACTATTGCGGTTTCGTCCATTGAATTTTTGATTCCTTCAAGATTTTGAAGAATTTCGACGGTTGCTTTAGTAACGTTGTCAATGCCTTGAGCAATCTCGCGGCTCGATGCAGCCTGTTCCTCAGCGACTGCCGCGATATTCTGAATGCGGTCGTTTGCTTTGTCGATCTGGCTCATTGCCTCAGCAAGAGAATCTTTCGCGCCGTTTGCCTTTTCAACAGTCTGAACGAGAAGAGTTGCTGTTTCATCGCTTGCGGCTTTCGTGTTTCTTGCGCCGTCCTGAAGATCACCCATTAAACCTCTCACGCTGTCTGCCGCGCGCCCTGACTCTTCAGCGAGTTTTCTCACGCTTTCAGCAACAACTGCGAATCCGCGCCCAGCCTCGCCTGCACGTGCAGCTTCGATAGCAGCGTTCAATGCAAGTAAATTTGTCTGGTCAGCGATTGACGTTATAACGCCGATAAATTCGCTTATCTTGTCAACAGAATCGACAAGTCCCTGAAGTTTTTCGCCGCTCTCGTCTGTCTTAGTCTGAAGGACAGCCATTAATAGCCTCCTGCACTGTCTGAGTGGCTTTGTTTGCAACGTCAGTAACGTTTGAAATAAATTCAGCGCAGTCCGTTGCCGCCTGTGCGCTTGTCATTGATGCCGCTGACATTTCCTGCGTTCCAGCGTTGCTCTGTTCGAGTGAAGCCGAGTTTGATTCCATTAATTTCACCGTGTCTGCAACATCTTTTCTAACTTTGTTCGCGCCGTTTAAATTTGCGCCGGCATCTTTGTGCATTGTCGCAGCCTTTTCAGTCGATGTGTTTGCGTTGTCGCGAATTTCGCTGATAGCAGTGCGTAATGAAACAAACATTTCGGACAAAGCATCACCAAGCTGATTAAGCTCGTCTTTGCCTGCATAATGAAAATCATCGCGGACGATTGCCATATCGCCGTCGCGTGCATTCGTTACGAGTTCAACAACTCTTGATAACGGTTTGGAAATTGATTTTGCAATAAAGAATGCAATACCAAGACCAACAACGACAGCAGCAGCAGCGAGAGCTATCATCAGTTTAATCGAATTTCCGATAGCATCAAAGCTTGATGTCGAAAGTAAATTCGTTCTCCTGATACAAGCCTGAATGAGGGCATCTGACCTTTCCTGAAGAGTCGCGCATTCTTTGAAGAATTGATCGAATATCGGGTCTAACTGCGAGAAAACCGTTACAACATCATTGAGTGTGTTTTCAAGAGGTTTGAAAGCATTAATCGCTGGGACAAGCAAATCTTTAATTGCCTGAACTTTTGAAGTTTCATAAGAGGTGTTATATTTGCCCTGAAGATTTTTGAACTGATTAACAAGATTGTTCATTGCTCTGACATCACGGTTTAATGCTGCTGCGTAATAATTTTCCATGAGTAACGAAAATTCATTTTTCATTGTTTCAAACTCTTTAATCCGCGTTAAAGCACGCTCAAAATCAAAGCCCTCAGGATTATTTTTATGATCATTTCGCGCTAACTCATAACGGGCATCAACGATTCCGGCTAATATTTTTAACACTTCATTAGCTTCCGCAATAAATTTTGCAGCAGCTGCACGCTTGGTCTTAACCATTGCGATTGCCCTGTTTACCGTAGCCACGCTTGTGTTCAGAACTTTTTCCGTTTCGGGAAGGGTCGAAAGGCTTTGAAGTCTTTTGTCTGAGTCGTAGAGTTTTTTGCCGCCTTCGATGTCTTTGCGGATTCTGGCAACTTCATTGAGAGCCGCATCGCCGTCTTCATCATTCTCTGTGAATTTCAAATTACGGACGTTGACGCGAAAAGAAATTACCGCCTCTGAAAGATCGTAATTATTTTCAAGCTGTGCCGCTACACTTTTCTGAAAACTCATATCTGACTGAACAGCGGAAAGGCTTGTCCAGCTTAAAAAAACAGCAACGCCGAATAGCAAAAGTACTACGCCGAAGCCCAATGCAAGTTTGCCTGTAATATTCAAATTCCGTAACATAATAAAATTTCTCCTTGATTAAAAGAATTTTTAAAGATGGCTTAATCGAATTTATTCTATGATAACAAAATAGAATTTTTCATGCAAACAACCCCGCACCTCGAAAGGCACAGGGTTGCCGAAAAATTTTTTTTGCTTTAAAGAATTTTTTTATTTTTTAGCCGGAAGAGCTTTGCGTCCTTTTACTGCTGTTTCACCTTCGCCGATTTTGAACATTGAAAGCGAATCTCTCAAATCCTGAGCAAGCTGTGTCTGTTCGTCTGAAATTTTCGCA
>CAJODX010000177.1 GCA_905233295.1 uncultured Synergistales bacterium
AAGTCTTCCTGCAAATTATGATAAAATTTTTTCTCAACTTAACACTAGGGAGCAAGTCAATTTAACTAAGGAATAAAAATGTCATTCGGACCGGAATTTATTTTAGGACTGGCAGGGGCTTTAAAAAAATTTCTTCCCCTCAGAGTCAGCCGCATTGAAGGCGGTGAAGCGTGGGCAGCGTTAAAAACTGCGGAAGACTGGCTTTTAATTTCATGGGCTTCAGGTTCTGCCGGAGTCTGTCCAGCGTCGCAAAATGAAATCAATGCACTCAAAGAAATTTCTCCTTCAAAAGCTTCAATATCGGAAGCTCTCAAAAGCAGACTTTTACACGGCGGCGAAATTTTTTCTGTAAAACAGCTGAACAGCGACAGAATTTTAGAATTTCAGGCACGCCGGAGAATTTCTGCAGGAGTCAGCGTGAATTATTTTTTGATTTTGGAAATCACTGAACCTGTCGCGAATTTTTTATTGCTCGATGAAAAACGCAAAATTGATGAAGCGGCAAGACATTCAACTCCAGATGTAAATTCTTTCAGAACGATTTTACCCGGACACGTTTACACTCCTCCGCCGGCGTTTGAAGGAATAAAAATTAATTTCAGCAAAACTTTGAATTTTGAAGACGTTCAAAATATAAAAGGCGTTGGAAGACCGTTGGCAAGATTAATTCAGACGCACTGGGAGGAACGCGAAAATATTTCGTGGCTGTCCGCGCTGTCAAAACTCACGGAAGAAAATTCAGATATTCCGTGCCGCGTTATCAAAAAAAATAATTATTTGACGCGGTTCGATTTTGATTTTCCTGAAACAGATTTAATCGGCGGAGATCCTTTGAAGGCTTCGAGATTCGGAGTTTTGATTCCGCTGTTAAAAAAAGGGCGCGAAAAAGTCCTGCACGGCGTTGACGCAAAATTAAAACGCGCCGTGAAATCAAAAGAACGCCATCGCGATGGATTGTTAAAACAGCTGAAGGAATGTCAGGCGGCTGAAATTTTCCGTAAAAAAGGCGAAATGATTTTAACTCACATTTACGAAATTCCAAAACGTGCAGAAAATATTAAATTAACGGACTGGGAGGGAAACGAACTCGAAATAAATTTAGATCCGAATTTAACTCCGTCGCGGAATGCTGAAAAATATTTTAAACGCTACCGGAAGGCTAAAGGCAATCCTGAAGAAATTCAGGCAAATCTCAACGCTATCAACGCTGCAATAAAAGAATTAAAAGAACAGTCGGCAATGCTTGACGCGATTGATGATCCCGAAAATTTCAGCGAGGCAGTGAAAGATTTAAACGAATGGATTTCACAGGGCGAAAAAGATTCAAAGTCAAAACCGCGGAAAAAGAAACAGCCCGAAACACCTCCGCATTTAAATATTATAAAAGACGGCGTTAATATTCTCGTTGGACTTTCAGCACGCGGCAACAGACACGTAACATTTAAAATGGCGCGTCAAGATGATATTTGGCTTCATGCTCACGAAATCCCTAAAAGGCGCGACACGTAGTGAACTCGAAACTTCAAAACGCGAAATTTTAGAATACGCGGCAAAGCTTGCGGCGGCTCATTCGTCAGGAAAAGAATCAAATTCCGTTCCGATTGATTATACCGAAAGAAAATATATTCGTTCTGTGCCCGGAACAGTTGCGCTCGTAACGTACACGAATCCCGGAACTCTGAGAGTTTCGCCGGATATTATATAATATGAAACTCAATTTCATTTTTTAGATTGGCTGTGAAATTTTGGTAAAAATTTTTATTGACGGAAGCTCAGGCACAACGGGCTTGCAAATTCACGAAAGATTAAACCGGCGTGATGATATTCAGATTTTGAAAATTTCTGAAGAACAGCGGAAAGATAATAATGCACGAAAAAAATTTTTCAACGATGCAGATATTGTTTTTCTTTGTCTTCCTGACGCAGCTGCAGCTGAAGCCGTTGAACTTCTGGAAAATCCCGACACTGTTATTATCGACACATCAACCGCTCACAGAGTTTCTGACGGCTGGGCTTACGGTTTTCCTGAGCTGAAAGGTCAGCGCGAAATCATAAAAAATTCAAAAAGGATTGCAAATCCCGGTTGCCACGCGAGCGGTTTCATTGCACTCGTTGCACCTCTCGTTGAAAATAAAATTTTAAGTCCGGATTCAAAACTTTCATGTTTTTCAATCACGGGCTATTCCGGCGGCGGCAAAAAAATGATCGCGGAATACGAAAATTCCGAAAGAGATATTTTGCTTGATGCTCCAAGACAATATGCAGTCTCGCAAAATCATAAACATCTTCCCGAAATGAAAAAATTCTGCGGCTTGAACTATGCGCCTGTGTTTTGTCCGATTGTCGCTGATTATTATTCCGGAATGGAGGTTACCGTGCCTCTTCACAGGTCTGAATTAAACAAAAATCCTGAAGATATAAGAGAAATTTATAAATCTTATTATCAGGGCGGCGTTATTCACTTTTCAGATGAAAATGAAAATTTTTTGCCGGCGAATGTCCTGTCGGGGCGTGATAACATGGAAATAAAAATTTCAGGCAATGACGAAAGAATTTTGTTGACCGCACGTTACGACAATCTAGGGAAAGGTGCTTCGGGCGCAGCGGTTCAGAATATGAATCTCGTTATGGGCATTGATGAATTTAAAGGACTGAATTTTTAAGAAAGGAAATTTTTTATGAATTTTAATGAAATTAACGGCGGTGTCTGTGCGTCAAAAGGCTTCAAAGCTTCGGGCATTCACTGCGGAATAAGAAAAAACAGAGTTAAAAACGACCTTGCTCTGATTTACAGCGATATTCCAGCATCGGCGGCAGCTGTCTATACAAGAAATCTCGTGAAAGGCGCACCGTTGACTGTAACGAAAAAAAATCTTGAAACTTCAAACGGCATCGCTCAGGCTGTCATCTGCAACAGCGGAAACGCAAACACCTGCAACGCAAACGGAATCGAAATCGCTGAAAAAATGTGTTCGCTCACGGCAAACGCTCTCGGCATTAAACCCGAAAATGTTGCCGTAGGGTCAACAGGTGTCATCGGTCAGCCTCTCGACATCGAGCCTATTAAAAACGGAATCCCGG
>CAJODX010000178.1 GCA_905233295.1 uncultured Synergistales bacterium
CTTGAAGTTGCCGGAGTTACGAAGGACACGGACGATATGAACGGCTTGATTGTCATGGGCGCGGACGGAAATCCCAGCGGCTATATCAAGGAACCTGTTGCATATCTTCCGATTATCGCAAAAATTAAGGGCTACGAATTCACGCAAGAAGAACATCATAATTTCCTGAAAAAAACTTTTAAATATTACAACGAAATGGGCTATACGTTGTTGTGTGATTGTCATCAAGTAGCTGAACCGTACGCCGCACTTTTTGAAATGGCGAAGAACGGCGAATTTACTGCAAGAGTTTCAGGCGTTCATAATGTCACTGACGAAACAAGAGAAGCTGACCTCGAAATGGCAATTAAAAACCGCACAAAATTTGACGTTGAGGGACTATTTACCGTTGACACGTTAAAATATTTTGCTGACGGCGATATGTCTATGTTTGAGCCGTATATTGAAACTGCCGGAGCTAAGGCAGGCACGAGAGACCCGCTCCTCTGGAACGAGGAACATATGAAAGAATCTATGGCGTTGGCAAACAAGGCAGGCTTTAACGTTCATACTCACGCAATGGGAAATTATGCTATTCATAAAGTTATCGACTGCTACGAAAACGCGCAAAAACTTTATCCGAATCCCAAAATCAGAAATATCATCGCGCATTGTACGTTCATTACTCCTGAAGATAAAGTTCGTATGGGCAAAAATCATATAATTGCCAGCAATCAGCCTAGTTGGTTTACCGACAGCCACGCGCAGCCTGTTATGGCGGCTTACTGGGGACTGGGGTAAAGACGTTGTTGACAAGGCGTATCCGAGCAAGTCACTGATAGATAATGGCGTTATGTGCGCTTACGGTTCAGATTTTCCCGTTAATGCCGCTTATGGACTTTCGGGAATCCAAGTCGCAATGACAAGAAGAAATGTCAAGATAGATTTGACTTACGAACTGTACAAAGATTTTCCCGCCGAAATGCCTGAAGAATGTATCAGCCTTAAAGAAGCACTTAAGGCACATACGATTAACGCGGCATATCAAGCACATTTGGAAGATATAACCGGCTCAATCGAAGTTGGAAAATCTGCAGAATTGGTTGTGCTTGACAGTGATATTGAAAATACCCCGCCTGAACAAATTCAAGATATTAAAGTGCTTGAAACTGTGTTTAAAGGAAAAACAGTCTGCAAGAAATAAAAATGAGAAAATTATTTACGATTGACGATTTTATTGTTGCCGGAATTTCGGGAATCGGCTATGGATTGGGCTTTAAAATTCCTGCAATACTCGGCTACGAAGAATGGCAATGCGGCTTAATCTGTCTTGTTGTCGGTTTCGCACTTGATAAACTGGCAAATGCTGTTGTTTTCAGCAGAGCGGTGCAAAGCAGTACGGCTAACAGAATTATAATTTTTTTGGCGTACATTCTCATTGGTTTAGCGATTCAAGACGTGTTTATTTCGTGGAAGGATATATCCATTGATGATTATGCTATGCAAGGTTACGCTTATTTGGTCGTTCCGGCAATTCTGGGATTTGCGTTCAGTATGGCTTTACGTCAATATCGTATCAGAAAAATTCGTCAACACTACAGTAACGGGAGCGGCGTTTATGTATTTGATGAACTTCTGGAAAAAAAAGAGTTGCTCGCTGAACTTAATCAGCAGAATAAACAAATTCACGGCGTATATGATACCGAACTTGCAGTGAAAACAAAAAGCGGCATCTTCGTCGGCGATAAAGTTAAAGATTCTCTGTTTTTCTGCGGGATTCCATATGCTAAACCGCCCGTCGGCAAACTTCGCTGGAAAGCTCCCGAACCGTTGCCTGAATCAGATGAAGTGTTTGAGGCAAAATATTTGGGCGCGTCCGCAATTCAGGTTGACTATGACGGCTCACCTTTAAAATATTTTCGACAAAGTGAGGATTGCCTGTATCTTAACATTTGCACGGGAAATAAAAAAATGACGAAAAAAAAGCCGGTTGTAGTAATTTTTCATCACGGCGATTTTTCCTATGGCGGTTCAGCCGACCCGATTTTATACGGTGGAAAGCTTGCAAAAATTTATTCTGATTCTGTGTTTGTAACGTTCAATTACAGAATTGGAATTTTGGGATTTATTGATTTTTCCGAAGTTTCGGGCGGTGAAAATTATCCCGATGCACTAAATCTAGGCTTGCTTGACCAAATTGCCGCTTTAAAATGGATTAAAGAAAATATTTCAGCATTTGGCGGCGACCCCGACAATATTACGGTAATGGGCTTTGAGTCCGGCGCACTGTCAATATTTTTACTTACGGCGTGCGAACAGGCAAGGGGATTGTTTCAAAAAGCGTTCGTATTTAATGGCAGTCCGTTTTCTGCTTACGAAACGCCGGAAATTTCAAAAGAACTGGTTCAGCAACCACGATGGCGGAACTTATAAAAATTCCGACTGAAAAACTGAAAGAACTGACTCAAAAACTTGCGCGAGATTTATCTGCGCCTACTATCGACGGAAAATTTATTCCTGCCGACGTGTACGCCGCTTACTCAAGCGGTTTTGTTTCTGATGTTGAATTTATTATAGGCATTTCAGCTGATGAAAGGCGAATTTACAGGGCTTATGTTGGTGACGAAATATACAAAGATTTTATTTCAAAAGAGATGAGTATCATTTTCGCTTACCTTGATGCCAATTATCCCGGCGAAACCCAAAATGTAAAAAATTACATTGAAGAACAAAAAGCGACGCTGACTGACTTTGAGGCAAATGAAAAAGTATGGGCTCAATATTATGCGTTGAGTCTTTACAGATGTGCAAAAAAATTGGCTGACGGCGGGAGCAAAGTTCATCTTCTTTACTGGGACGTAAAGCCGCTGATTGAAAATCTTGGTTCCGGAACTGTTGATGTTTTGGCGGCGTTTTTGGGAAACAGCGATGCGGCGCAGATTTACGGGAACTTGCTGAATCAGAATATAGCTGAAACTCTTCAAAATCTGTTCCGAAAATTTGAAAACGGCGACAAGTTGCAACTTTTTAACAATGAACTTAAAGGAATAGGGGCTGTCCGCTGGAAAGAATTTCCTAATGCGCTTATTGTTTCCGAAAAAGCTTTTAGGTGCGAGCCGATTGCAGATAAACTCTCCGAAATTAACAGCTTATTGAAGATTTTCACGGAATAGCCTTTCATAAGAAAAATCTCCGGCAGAAAAAATTTTGTCGGAGGTTTTTTTGCAAAAAAGTTGGCGAAAAACGTGAAAAAGTTTTAAAATATCCTCACAAGTGGGGCGGGCTTTCTGCCATTGATTGAAGCGAGGGAAAAATTCTTTCGGCTGTCGTTAGATATGTTAATGATTCCATTATTTTGTTTGCGAGATTTCGGCGCAGTAAATTCTTTGGAAAATTTTTCATTCTTGCGAAGAATACCGGTGGTAATTTCCAATTTTTTTCCATTTCTGCAGTTCTTCTTCTAAAAAATTAAGGTCAGAAAAATTTTTCGCCGCCGTGAAAATGTCGCATACGCCTTAAATTAACGCGGGGTATTTTTTTTGTTCACTTGCGGGAATTTTGAGAGCGTCCATAGCTTGTTTAGCAGTCAAGTTTAATGTTTCCATTAAACTGCGGATATTTTCAATTATTAAATCGTCTAGTGCTTGCCCTTTTCGCCTTTAAAACTGCCACTAACGTAAATAATATGGGTACCATTGTTAAAATCTTTGCCCGTTTCTCTAATAATTCTGTCAGCGTGATAAATTTTTTCTCCGTCGCCAATGACATCATTTTAAGTAATGAAGTCTTCTCCAAAATTTTTTTTACAGATTTTCAAACGTTCTTTCAGATTTTTTTAGCTTCAGAATAATTTCCAACAAAAATATA
>CAJODX010000179.1 GCA_905233295.1 uncultured Synergistales bacterium
TGTCGGAAAATACAGAAGCATTTTAGATACTATTCACAAACACACAAAACGCGCTAAAGAAGATGACGGCGAAGGTATTCAGTCGCTTGACATCTCTAAATTAAAATTTGTCGTTAAAGCTGAATGGGCAATCGAATGCGCATTGCTCGACCTGCTCGGACAGGCTCTCGGTCTTCAAATGTGCGACCTGTTAGGCGACGGCAAACAGCGCGATAAAGTTGAAACTCTCGGCTATCTTTTCTACGTAAGCGACAAAAAGAAAGCTGCGGGAAAATTAAATTACCTTGACGAAAGTTCAAGCTCTGACGCGTGGTTCAGAATGCGCCGTGAAGAAATGCTCACTCCAGAAAAAATTGTTGAACAGGCTCAGTGTCTTCACGAAAAATACGGCTTCAGAAATTTCAAATTAAAAGGCGGCGTTCTCGCTGGCAATGAAGAAATGAAAGCCGTGTGCGCACTCAAAAAAGCTTTTCCCAACGGAAGAATCAATATCGACCCCAACGGAGCGTGGAGTCTTGCTGAAGCGATCGAACTCTGCAAGCCTCTCGAAAATGTTTTGACTTACATCGAAGATCCCTGCGGACCTGAAGCAGGATATTCAAGCCGTGAAATTATGGCAGAGTTTAAAAACGCGGTGAAACTTCCAGTCGCAACGAACATGATAGCGACAGACTGTCAGCGGCGTTAAAGTCCGTTGATATTGTTCTTGCAGATCCGCATTTCTGGGGCTTCGGCGGCTCAATCAGAATCGCGCAACTGTTAAACGACTGGGGCTTGACGTGGGGAAGCCATTCAAACAATCATTTTGATATAACTCTCGCGGCATTCGCTCAGGTTGGAGCAGCTGCACCGGGCAAACCAACAGCGCTTGACACACACTGGATATGGCAGGACGGACAGAATCTTCTTGACGATGCACCGCGAATCGTTGACGGATATTTAGAAGTTCCGGAAAAGCCCGGACTTGGTGTTACACTGAACATGAAAAAACTCGAAGAGGCAAACGCTCTTTATAACAAACTGCCATCGCATGATCGAAACGATGCTGAAGCAATGCAATTTTTAATTCCGAACTGGAAATTTGACAGCAAAAAACCCTGTCTTGTGCGTTAATGCGTCGCTAGAAAATTTTCGATTAACTTCCGCGCTATACTTTCATGGTGCGGAAGATTCATATTTTTTATTTCATCTGGTGAAAAAAATCCAGCCCGTGAAATTTCAACGCCGTCGGGCTTAATTTCGCCGGATTCGTATTCAGCAGTAAAGCCGAGCATTAAAGAATTTGGAAAAGGCCAGGTCTGTGAACCGAAATATTTTATATTTTTGACTTCGACTGAAACTTCTTCGCGGATTTCACGCCGCACAGTTTCTTCAAGTCTTTCACCGGGTTCGACAAATCCCGCGATTATGCTGTAACGGGTTTCTTCCCATGCCGTGTTGTGAGCGAGCAGTAATTTTCCGTCATGTTCAATCGCCGTTATAACAGCAGGCGAGATAGGCGCGTAAAACGTAACGCCGCATTTTTCGCATTTTCTTCCGTAATCGTTCTCGTTGGGAATTAAATTTCCGCCGCAGTGTGAACAGAATTTTACATTTCTGAACCAGTTTCGGAACTGCCACGCACGGCTCGTTACAGTCATTGCCGTGTCATCGCCCATATGAAGGAGTTCGCGCATCGTTACGAATTTTTCATCGGGAGTTAAATTTTCAATTTCTTCAGCGTCAATCCATGCGGGAAGATTTTGCCAGACTTCCGGCAGATTTTTTGAAGTGTCCAAAATTTTTATTTTTTTAGATTCTAAAAAATTTTCGCTGAAATTATAAATTTTATTTTTTACAAAAACTTTATCCCGACAGAATATTAACATCAAAATTTCTCTTTCTTTTTTTAATTTTATTTTTATTTTTCTTTTTCTTATTTTTCTTTTTCTTAAACGATATTTTAGCATTGAGAAAAAAAATTTTATTTTTCACAAAAAAATCGTTATTTTTGCGTTATACTATCTAGATATTTTGTGAGGTATGATGATTTTTTTAATAAAATGAAACAGAGGAAAAAAGAAAATGCTGACGCTTGACAAAGTTTATCATGCAGCCTATGTTCTAAGAGAATGTGCAAGGAAAACAGATTTAATCGCCGCGCCTTTGCTCAGCGAGACGCATAATTTGTATTTGAAAACGGAAAATCTTCAGGTAACCGGAAGTTTCAAACTCAGAGGAGCGTATTACAAAATTTCA
>CAJODX010000180.1 GCA_905233295.1 uncultured Synergistales bacterium
GATAATCAGCTGCGCGGACGTTCGGGGCGTCAGGGAGATCCGGGAACATCAAGATTTTATCTTTCACTGGAAGATAATCTTTTAAGGCTTTTCGGCTCTGAAAAAATTCAGCCTTTGATGGGCAAGCTTGGACTTAAAGACGGCGAGGCGATCGAATCTCCGATACTGTCAAAAATTATCGAAAATTCTCAGAAAAAAGTCGAAGAGCTTCATTTTGATATTCGCAGACAGCTCCTTGCCTATGACAATGTTATGAATCAACAGCGCGAGGCAATTTACGCTGAACGTGCCGACATCATTGAAACTCCGAATGATGAAATGCCGGAATACGGCTGGGAAGTCGTGCGCGGAGTTGTAAATGACACTCTCGACAGATATTTTCCCGAAGATAATTCACAGTCTGATGGCGAACGTGCCGCCGCGAGATTAAAATCTCTGTTCGGAGCAAATGTTGCCGGAAAAATTTCAGAAGTTGACAACAGGCTTGATATGGAAGGCATGAGAGATGAAATTCTTGAAGGTGTGATAAAACTTTATGAATTAAAAATTTCCGAGTTAAACTCAAACGGCGAGTCAGGCGATAATCCGGCGGGCGTTATAATGCGTTATATTTTGCTGAACGTCCTCGACTCTGCGTGGCGCGAACATTTAACGAGCATGGACGAGTTAAGACGCGGTATCGGACTTCGTGCGATAGGTCAGAAAGATCCGCTGATTGAATATCAGTTTGAATCTTACAATCTTTTTCAGGAAATGATGGAACGCGTAAAAGATTCTTTCACTCAGCAGGCTTTCAGGGTCAAGATCCTGACGGACGAAATGAAACGCCAGCGCGAAATGACAATGGAGAAAAAAGAATTTTCAATGTCAGGACAGAGCCACGCTCAGAGCCCTGTTGCGGTGAAAAAACTTCCGAAAGTCGGGCGCAATGATCCATGTCCATGCGGAAGCGGCAAAAAATACAAATATTGCCACGGACGCGGATTGTAAAACTAAAAAAAATTTCCTGCTCCTCATGCAAAATTAAAAAAAATGACCGAAAAACTCGTGAGTGTTATCGTTCCGACTTATAACGGCGAAAAATTCATAGCGCAGACGCTCGAATCTATCGTTAATCAGGATTACGGAAATCTTGAAATTATTTTGATTAATGACGCTTCAACAGATAACACGTTAAAAAACGCTGAAAAAATTTTGAAAAGTTCAAAGCGCGTTTTTAAAATATTTAATCACGAAAAAAATCTCGGAGTTTCAGCCGCACGAAATTCCGGGATAAAAATCTCGGAAGGCGAATATCTTTGTTTCATTGACGGCGATGATCTTTTGGAAAAAAATTTCGTTTCCGCTCTTATGAACGAAATTTTAAAAGACAACAGCGATATTTCATTCTGCGGCTCTCTTGACAGATTTGAAGAGGCGCGGGCTCATCGCCATGCCCAAAAGTGATCGTTACAAGATCACGGACTCAGGCATGAAGGAAGTTGTCGACGACGAGCCGAACGATGAAACGCAATCGATCTCGACGGTTGAGCGCATGAGCGAAACGATACGCGACATAGTTCAATTATTGAAGGGAGACGGAGAACCTTCCGATAAGATTAATTACAAGCTGAAAACTTTCTGTCATGCAAAAAAAGTTTCATTTGTTGACGAATGTCTTTATATTTACATTCACGGCGAAAAAATGGGCAGTATCCGCGATAATGATACGGACGAAAAAAAATTGCGCCGTTACATTCACAGCTCTGAAGCTCACGAAAGAGCCGCGGAATATATGATCCTTCACGCCCCGTCAGAACGTGTGAAATTTTTTGCTGAAAATCTTCTTATGCCTGAAGCCGTCATACGAAAATTCACGATTGCCGCCCGAATGAATGATATTGAAAAATATAAATCTCTTTGCCATGATAAAAATTTGCGAAAAATTTTGCGGCGGTCATATAAAATATTTTTCAGGAAACCTGAAATTTTTCTGAAAGCTTTCACGATTCTTTTTTTGCCGGATTTTTATTTTTATTTGAGAAAAGAGAAAAAATAACAAAATGAAAATTTCAAAATTCAT
>CAJODX010000181.1 GCA_905233295.1 uncultured Synergistales bacterium
TTCCATGATTTCACGTGCCTGTTCTGCAAGGCTTCTCAGCACAAGAGGATCATCGCCGAAAAATCTTGCCTCGATAACGGGAGCCATGCTTGAACCCTTTGAAAATAATTTGCAGACACCTGTTACGCCGGGCATTTCTTCGTCAATAATGCGCTGAGTTTCCAGCAAAATCGCCTGAGGATCTCCGCCGTCATTAACTTCAACTAAAAGTTCAGAGAAAGCGTTATCAGAATCGGGAGGCGAATACGTCAGCATGAACCTTAAATGTCCGCCGCCTATGGTGCTTGTAACGTTCTTAATGTCGGGACGCTGTCTCAAACGTTCAGAGAGTTTTTCAGTCATGTCTTTCTGAACATTTATCGAAGTTCCCTCACGCTGCCATAAATCCGCAACGAAATACATTGCCGTTGACGAAGGGAAAAATATTTTTTCTACACCCGTAACCAGCGTTACAAGCGAGAATGCAAATATTATGATCACAACGGCTAACGTTAAAAATCTTCTGCGAAGACAGCCCTCAAGGAATGCCCTGTAAATTCTGAATAAAAAACCGTTGTAAGGATCTTCACCGGACTGTTTTGCAGGCTTGAGCATCAAATTTCCTATGACAGGCGTAGCGGTAATCGCAAGAAGCCAGCTTAATATCATTGATATTCCGACAACCTGAAGCAGACTTCGGCAATATTCGCCGGTATTGTCAGGAGATAAGCCGATCGGTGCAAATGCTAATATAGCTATAACAGTTCATCGCCCATATTGAACCTGATACTGTATCGGAAGCCGCATCTTCAGTTGACTGACCGCGCTGAATGCCGATTAACATTCCTTCAGCTACGACTATTGCGTTATCAACCAGTGAACCTAATGCGATTATCATTGCCGCGAGCGAAACCTGCTGTAAAAAAATGCCCTGCTGATTCATTACTATCAAAGTAGCTGCAACTGTCAGCAATAAAACAATGCCAATCATCAAGCCGCTTCTTACTCCCATGAACACAAGCAGAACTCCGACAACTATAACGAGCGATTCAACAAGGTTAATTACAAAATCGTTTACGGATTGAACAACGCCGTCAGACTGCATGTAAATTTTGTTCAGTTCCATTCCGATTGGACAGTCTTCTTCAAGTTCTTCAAGACGTTTTTCGACTGCCTCGCCCATAGTAACGACATTTCCGCCCGAAATTGTTGATATTCCGATTCCCAAAGCCGGCTGTCCGTTGAAATACATCATCATAGTCTGTGGATTGACGTAATCCCTGCGTATTTCAGCAACTTCCTTGAGCCTTATAAGATTTCCTTCGCCTCCGCCGATAACAGTTTCGCCAAAATCTTCAACGTTCAGAAGTCCGCCTGTCGGATTTATGGTTACATACTGATCGCCGTAAAAAGTCGTTCCCATTGATGATAAAGTATTTTGCTGATTGAGAATATCGAATATCGTTGCTGATGAAATTCCCAACGAACGCAGGCGCGAAGATGAAAATTCAACGTAAACAGCTTCAGTCTGTTCGCCGACTATATTAACCTTAGCGACTTCGGGAACTAAAACGAGTTCTTTTTTTAGAAAGTCAGCATAATCATACAGTTCCCTCATGGTATAGCCATCGCCGGTTAGAGCGTAATACTGACCGAAGACATCACCGAAATCATTATTGATTATGACTGTACAGCCGGAAGGCAGATTGCCCAGAGCATCATTAACTTTTTGTCTCAGGACATTCCAAATCTGAGGGAGATCGTCAGCCGTATATTCATCTTTAATATCAACGTAAATGGTGGCTGAACCGGGACTGCAGCGGGTTTTGATTTTTTTAATCTCTCCCATAGCCTGAATCGCGTCTTCCATTCTGCTTGCGGCTTCCATTTCAGCTTCATAAACGGTAGAACCCGGATATATGATTGAAACTACGGCAGTTTTAATTGTGAAAGCGGGGTCTTCAAGTTTTCCGATACTGTGATAGGCGGACACTCCGCCCAACGCAATTAAAAAGCAAATGAAAAGCACGACAACAGCGCGCTTTATGCTCGCACGAGCAATATCCATAACAAAAAATTCCTCTTTCTATTTAAAATAGTGTTTAAGTTTAACATGACTTGTGAATAACGCGAAACTGCATGAAAAACTTTATGTCTTTTCAGTTTTTCGGAGACGTTCCCGTATGAAAAAAAATCCGCGTGAACCTCCTTCGACTAAAGTCGAAGGCTTCGAAAGGATAAAAATCCTCGTCCAAGAAGTTTGGTCATGCAACCCTTATTCTTGCAGGCGTGTCCACT
>CAJODX010000182.1 GCA_905233295.1 uncultured Synergistales bacterium
AAGCCCTCGTTGATGAAGTTCACGCAGCAGGACTTGAACTCGAAGTAATTGAAAGCGTCAACGTTCACGAGGACATCAAGACAGGTCAGCCTACACGTGATGAATACATTGAAAATTACATCATCTGCATCAGAAATCTTGCAAAATACGGAGTCAAAGTCATCATTTACAATTTTATGCCCGTTTTTGACTGGCTCAGAACTGATCTTGCGCGTGTCATTCCTGAAGACGGCTCGAACAGTCTTTATTTTGATGAAAAAGATTTAGGCGAGATGGGACCGCTTGAAATCGTCCGCAAGACAGCAGAAGAATCTCACGGCTTCACTCTTCCCGGCTGGGAACCCGAAAGACTTGCGCTTCTCGAAAAAACTTTGAAACAGTACGAGGGAATGACGCCAGACATGTTGCGAAAAAATTACAAATATTTCCTTGACGCTGTTATCCCCGTCTGCGAAGAAACCGGCGTGAAAATGGCGTGCCACCCAGATGACCCTGCATGGCCGATTTTCGGGCTTCCGAGAATTGCTCACAGTCAGGACGATTACGACAAAATCGTAAAACTTCATGACTCTCCTGCAAACACCGTCTGTCTTTGCACTGGCTCGTTAGGCTCAAATCCCGACAATAATATTCCTGAGATAATTCGTCATTTCGGAAAAATGAATCGAATCGGCTCAATGCATGTTCGGAACGTAAAATTTTTGGGACATCATCATTTCCGTGAAGCCGCTCACCTTTCATCAACGGGCGATCTTGACCCAATCTACGATACATGCCCCGACACGTATATAAGACCTGATCACGGACGAATGATCTGGGAAGAAGCTGACGGAAAAAGACAGGCACGCCCCGGCTACGGACTTTATGACAGGGCATTGGGCGCGGCATATCTTAACGGTCTTTGGGAAGCCATTGAGAAAGGTGAAAAAAAATGAAATTAAATTTTAACGGCATTCAGAATAAAAATTCATGGGAAAAAATCGGCGTTGCTCTTCCGAAATATGACTGGAAAAAAATGTGCGCTGCTACGGAAGAAAAACCCGTATGGATTCATTTCGGAGCAGGAAATATTTTCAGGGGTTTCATTGCGGGGCTTCAGAACAGACTTCTCAATGAAAATCTCGCTGAAAAAGGCATTATCGCCGCAGAAACTTTCGATTACGAAATCATCGACAAAATTTATTTGCCTCACGACAGCATGACCCTTATGGTCAGCCTCAAGCCGGACGGAACGACAGATAAAGAAATCATTGCGTCAATCGCTTGCGGTATTAAAGCTGACAGCAGCAACGAAGCCGAATGGACAAGACTGAAAAAAATTTTTGTGAATCCTTCGCTCCAGATGATCAGCTACACCATCACGGAAAAAGGTTATGCTCTCCGCGATATGAAGGGCGAAATTCTTCCCGTTGTCGCAGAAGATTTTGCAAAAGGTCCAGACTCTCCAAAACATGTAATGAGCATCACAGCCGCGCTTTTACTTGAACGTTTCAGAGCTGATGCGGCACCGATAGCAGTCGTTAGCATGGACAACTGCAGCCATAACGGCGAAAAATTAAGAGCAAGCGTTCTTGAAATTGCAAAGGCATGGGAGAAAAATTCTTTTGTTGATAAAGATTTTACAGCGTGGCTTTCAGATGAAACTCAGGTCAGTTTCCCTTGGTCGATGATTGACAAAATAACTCCGCGTCCTGCCGACTCTGTTAAAGATGAATTAATTTCTCTCGGCGTTGAAGACATTGAACCTGTTATAACGTCCAGACATACGTATATTGCACCGTTTGTGAACGCGGAAATTCCTCAGTATCTTGTCATTGAGGACAGATTCCCCAACGGAAGACCCGCTCTTGAAAAAGCCGGTGTCTATATGACTGACCGCGACACAGTGAATAAAACCGAACGTATGAAAGTTACAACGTGCCTCAATCCTCTTCACACAGGACTTGCAGTGTTCGGCTGTCTGCTTGGCTATGAAAAAATCGCTGACGAAATGAAAGATCAGGATTTGAAAAATTTAGTCAGGAAAATCGGCTATGTTGAAGGGCTTCCTGTCGTTACGAATCCCGGAATTTTAGACCCGAAAGCTTTCATTGATGAAGTCATTGAACAGAGACTTCCGAATCCGTTCATGCCTGACACACCGCAGAGAATCGCGACAGACACAAGCCAGAAAATTCCCGT
>CAJODX010000183.1 GCA_905233295.1 uncultured Synergistales bacterium
ACTTAAAACCAAACTTCTTGAACGAGGATTTTTATCCTTTCGAAGCCTTCGACTTTAGTCGAAGGAGGTTCACGTTAATATTTCCCGAAAAATTTCGGAGGAAATATTTTAATAATGAAAAAAATTTTTAATTCATTAATCTTTCACACAAAAAAATTAATTCAGGAAGAATGGAAAGCGGTTTTAGTCATACTTGTTGCCAGTACGATTCAGGCTTTTGCTGTAAATTATTTCACGCTGCATTACAGATTCCCTGATTTAGGAGTTTCGGGCATCGCTGTTCTGACAAATTATATTTTCGGAATTTCGCCAAACTGGGTGATTTTAACGGGAAATATTCTGCTCGTTCTGTGGGCTCATAAAGACCTCAACGCAAGATTTTTAGGTCTAACTCTCATCGCCATTATGACTTTTTCCGCTATGCTCTCTGTATTCTCGGAGATTCCTCTGCCGTTGCCCGATGATAAATTTATGGCTACCGTGATAGTCGGACTGCTGAAAGGTTCTGCGGGCGGCTTAATGATTTATGTCGGAGGTTCCGGAGGCGGTACAGACATTCTCGCTGTTGCTCTGCGCAGAAGATACGGAATTGAGATTGGACGTTTTTCTATTTTCATAAATTTTTTCATTCTCGCTCTTTCAATAGGCGTAATAGGGCTTGAAGCTGTCGTTTACGGCGCGGTAGGACTTTACATCAACGGCATAACGGTTGACAGCGTTACGAGAAGTTTTGATAAACGAAAACAGGCTATCATCATCACAAATATTCCAGATGAAGTCAGCACATTTATAAATTCTTTAGGCAAAGGCGTAACAAGGCTCGAAGGTCGCGGCGGATATACAGGACAAGACAAAGATATAATATATTGTGTCTTTAACATGGTCGCATGCATATAGAGTTGCGATGGGTATTGTATATATTAAATAAGGAATTGCTATAAAAATTATTTTTTTCTTGTAAAAACTTTTTATTTCAAGTTTATAAAAATTTTTTATCCTAATTACGAAAAAATTTCTTTTATGTTACTATAAATATATTCCATGTTTCTTATAAAATTTTATTTTCACAGGGAGGTATTTTCTTTATGAAAACTATTAAAGTTCGTAATGTGGAACTCGGTGCAGGCGTTCCTAAAACCATCGTTCCGATTGTAGCAAAAACACGCGCTGCAATCCTTGAAAAAGCCGCTGAAATTACAAAACTTCCGGCGGATCTCGTTGAATGGCGCGCAGATTTTTACGAAGACCTCTTCAAAATTCCTGAACTTCTCGAAACTCTCAAAGCTATGAGAAAAACTCTCGGCGAAACTCCGATCCTTTTCACTATCAGAACAAAACCCGAAGGCGGTGAAGTCGCTCCTTCGTTTGAAGATTATTCAAAAGTCAATCTTGCTGTTGCTCAGAGCGGCGATGCTGATCTTGCTGACGTTGAAATGTTCTGGGGCAACACAGACTGGAACGGCGCAGTTTCAGATGTGTCTGCAAAACTCGTTGATGAAATTCACAAAACAAAATGTCTCGTTGTAGGCTCACGGCACAATTTCTCAATGACTCCGTCGGCAAAGGAAATTTCCGGAACTTTGCAGAAACAGCAGAAGGCAAACGCAGATATTCCGAAAGTCGCGGTCATGCCCACGAGTGATTCAGATGTCGTAACGCTCGTTGCAGCTTCAGTCGATTACAAAGGCGTTGCAGACCGTCCGTTTTTAACAATTTCAATGGGACCGCGCGGCATGGTCAGCAGAATGGCATGCGAACTTTCAGGTTCCTGTATGACGTTCGGCGCGGCAGGTCAGACAAGCGCACCCGGACAGATTCAGGTTAAAGATCTGAAAGACGCCCTCAATATGATTCACAATGCCCAGATGGCTTAAAAAATAAATAAAAATAAATTTTCAGGAGGTTTTTGTTATGAAAAAGTTTTTTGCATTGCTTCTCGTCCTTGCTTTGGCTCTTCCTTCGTTTGCGTCCGACTATCCTGCGCAGAACGTTACCGGCGTTGTCCAGTGGGGTGCAGGCGGCGGCACTGACTCTCTCATGCGTCCTTTGTCAGCACTTGCCGAGCAGAAACTCGGAAAGTCAATCATCATTCAGAATATGACAGGCGCAACAGGTTCAATCGCAACTCAATACGTCTATGACGCACCGACAGACGGCTACACCCTTTTAATGGGTGCTGAAAATCCCGCGCTTTATGATGTGCTTGAGATCAGCGATCTTACATATGAAAATTTCGACTGCGTATATTTAATCGGAGATGAGGTTGTCGGAATCGTTGTCGGCAAAAATTCTCCTTACAAATCTTTCACCGAAATCATTGAAGCCGCGAATAAAGCTCCGTGGACTCTCAAAATTTCAACGACAGG
>CAJODX010000184.1 GCA_905233295.1 uncultured Synergistales bacterium
CCGCGATAATCCGCATCAATCGTGCCGGGACTGTTGGGAATTGTGATTTTTTTGTCGAGAGCAAGACCGCTTCGGGGTCTTATCTGAGCCTCATATCCCTCAGGAATGGCAAGTTTGATTCCGGTCGGAATTAAAGCCTGTTCGCCGGGTTTTATCATGCAGTACATCGTTGAACATAAATCTACGCCCGATGACATTGGTGTTGCATATTCCGGTATCGCGATAGTATTGCTTTCACGCCAGATTTTAATTTTTATTTTTTCCAAAGCGTTGCTGCCTCCTGACTTATGCCTGTGTTTTAGTTTTATCTTCTTCGATCACCGCGTCCGCGTCTTTCGCGCGAGTTTTCAAAATCGTTGCGGCTTGACCTGTTCGATGAATATCCGCGTTCCATGTAATTTCCAAGTTTGTTTTTTGCCTCGCGGGCGTTTACTCTGTCTTTCATTGAGAACGCATAACCCTTATCGCGTGATGAAAGGCTTGCGATTAAATTATCTCTTTCGCGTTCATCGGGCAGTGCGTAGGCAAATCCGGCTTCTCTGACTTTTTCCTCGTTAGCCATGACTCTCCGTCTTGTAAGATTCACACGTCCAGTATCGTCAAGATCTTTGACCATTACAAGAACTCTATCGCCGACTTTGAAAACGTCTTCAGTGTGAGGAACTCTGTTTGCGCTGATCTCGCTGATGTGCAGCATTCCTTCTTTGCCCGGCAGACATTCAACGAAAGCTCCGAAACTCATAATCCGGGTTACTGTTCCGTAATAAATATCTCCTGCGGTAAGGTCGCGTATGATTGACATGACCATAGCATGAGCGTCTTCAACCTGAGCCATCGTTGCTCCTGCGATTGTAACAATGCCGTTGTCATCAATTTCGAGTTTGACGTTTGCCTGCTGTGTTATGCTGCGGACAACTTTTCCGCCCGTGCCGATAACATCGCGCCGAACGAAATAATTCTCGGTGCGTTCGGCGACAATTTGTTCGGAACAGGTATCACAGATTCCATTTCTTCAAGGATCTGCATACGTGCGCGGCGTGCCTGAGCCAATGCCTGTTCAAGAATTTCACGCGTTATTCCTCCGGCTTTGTTGTCCATCTGAAGAGCCGTAACTCCGGCGCGTGTTCCTGCAACTTTGAAATCCATATCGCCGTAATGATCTTCAAGCCCCTGAATATCCGTCAAAATCTGAACTTTATCGCCCTCTTTTATCAAGCCCATCGCTATGCCCGCAACATGACAGCGTATAGGAACTCCCGCATGCATCATTGAAAGAGAACCGCCGCAGATACTCGCCTGTGAGCTTGAGCCGTTCGACTCCATTATGTCCGAAACAACGCGGATTACATAAGGAAAATCTTCTTCGGTCGGAATAACGGGGAGAAGAGCGCGTTCAGCCAGTGCGCCGTGTCCGATTTCCCTTCGTCCTGGACCGCGGATAGGTCTGACTTCACCGACTGAATACGGCGGAAAATTGTAATGAAGCATAAATCTTTTCGCAGGTTCATTCAATTTTATTCCGTCCTGAATCTGATCGTCTTCGCCTATCATTCCGAGCGTTGTAATGGCAAGCGACTGAGTTTCACCTCTCGTGAACAGCGCGGAGCCGTGAACTTTCGGCAAAATGTCAAGTTCGCACGATATAGGGCGTATCTGATCCATTTTTCTGCCGTCAACGCGGACATGTTCGTTGATGATGATTCCGCGCATTATGTTTTTCACACGTTTGTCAATGAAAGAGTTGATATAGTCTTCTTTTTCGGGAGTATCAGTGATAAGTTCAAGGAAATGTTCTTTTGCTTTTGCTTTGATTTCGTCAATTTTCTTTTCTCTGATTTTCTTTTCGTGAATCCTGACTGCCTCGTCAACGTCTTTGTCAAGATTTTCGCGTACCCAGTCGTCGATGTCGGGAAATTTTTCGGCTTCCGGAAGTTCGATTAAGGGCTTGCCGATTTCTTCTTTCATCTGTTTGATGACCGCGATAATTTTTTTAATCTCCGAATGCGCAAGTTCCAGAGCGTCAACTAAAAGTTCTTCAGAAACTTCGTATGAACCTGATTCGACCATTGTAATGCCGTCTTCATGTCCTGCGACAACAAGATTCAGCATGGAATTTTCCATCTGTTTTTCTGTCGGGTTGACGATTAAATTTCCGCCGATGAGTCCTATCCTCACAGCTCCGACAGGTCCGTTCCATGGAATACCGGAAATCGCAAGAGCCGCGCTCGCTCCGTTGATGCCCAAAATCTGAGGCGGATAAATCTGATCAACAGCCATCACCGTATTTACAATGTGAACATCGTTATGCATGTCTTCATCGAAAAGAGAACGGATTGAACGGTCTGCAACGCGTGAACCCAAAATCGCGCTGTCCGCAGGTTTGCCTTCACGTTTTATGAATCCGCCGGGAATTTTTCCCGCAG
>CAJODX010000185.1 GCA_905233295.1 uncultured Synergistales bacterium
CTTAACAGGGCTATACAGTAGGGGCGAAGTGGACACGCCTGCAAGAATAAGGGTTGCATGACCAAACTTCTTGGACGAGGATTTTTATCCTTTCGAAGCTTTCGACTTTAGTCGAAGGAGGTTCACTATAACTTTTTATCTTGTTTTGTGAACACGTCCTGAGATTAAAAATTCATTTCCCGATTTTCATGTAAAGCAAAAACACTTGACAGTATGAAAAACCTTCTTATAATTTTAAAACATGATTGATGGCGCTGATGATGAAATTCTGAACCGCAGAATTTATTGCAATCTGCTTTATGATTTTTATTCGCCGCTGCTCACCGAAAGACAGCGAAAAGTTTATGAAACTCTGTGTTTTTCAGATTTAAGTCTGAGCGAGGCAGCTGAAGTTCTCGGCATAAGCCGTCAGGGCGTAAACGTTCTTGTCAGGCATGTCATGGAAAAACTCGAAGGCATTGAACGCAAGCTGTGTTTTGCAGCCGGAACGAAAAGACTTGAGCAGCGAATAAAAGAGCTTGAGCAGGAAAATGAATCACTGCGCGAAAAACTTGAAAACTCGAAATAAAAAACGGGAAAGGAGGAGAAATAAAAAATGTTTGACGCTCTCAAAGAAAAATTTGCAGGCGTTTTTTCAAAACTCGGAAGCAAAGGTAAACTGTCCGAAGCTGATATTGACTTGGCGTTACGTGAAGTCAGGCGTTCAATGCTTGAAGCTGACGTAGATTTCAGAGTCGCTAAAGATTTCATTGCAAAAATCCGCGAACGTGCATCAAGCGCTGAAGTCCTCGAATCCATAACAGCGAGTGAAAGAATCGCCGCTATCGTTTATGAAGAGTTGATAGCTCTCATGGGCAAGAGCGAATCTTTGATTATTTCGCCCCAACCTCCGACCGTGATTTTAATGGCGGGTCTGCAGGGTTCCGGCAAGACTACAACGGCTATTTTGAAAAATTCTCACAGTCCTCTTGTCGTTGCATGCGATTTACGGAGACCTGCGGCTGTCGAACAGCTGAAAGTTTTAGCGAACGACGCGAAAATTTCTTTTTACGGTCCGGAAAAAGAAAACGAAAATGTTCTCGATGTCGTGAGAGGCGCGAAAAAATTTGCCGAAGCCCATATGAATGACGTTATCATTCTGGACACGGCAGGACGGCTTCACATTGATGAAGAGTTAATGACGGAGCTGAAAAATATTGCGGAAATTCTCCCGCCTCACGAAAAAATTCTTGTCGTTGATTCAATGATTGGTCAAGAAGCTGTCAACGCAGCAAAATCTTTCCATGAATTATTAAATTTAACCGGCTTGATTTTAACCAAACTTGACGGCGATGCACGCGGCGGCAGTGCGCTTGCTATCCGTGCCGTTACGGGCGTGCCTGTAAAATTTGCCGGAGTTGGCGAGAACACTGACGCTCTTGAAATTTTCAGTCCTGAACGAATGGCGGGACGGATAATGGGCATGGGCGATATTCAGGGTCTTGCCGAAAAAGTCAAAGCCGCAGGAATTAATGAAGATGCTGTTAAACCAGCCGAGCTGTCAGGAAAGCAGTTTAATCTTGAGACCTTGTTGAAACAATTTGAACAGATTGAAAAATTAGGACCTCTTGATAAACTCGCAGGAATGATCCCCGGTATGGACAGAATAAAAAATTTTAATGTCGATGAAGCTGAATCTTCAAAGGCATTGAAGCGCAACAAAGCTATAATTCAGTCTATGACGCCGGCAGAGAGACGCAACCCAAGGATAATAAAAGGCTCAAGACGCAGGCGTATTGCTGAAGGTTCGGGAACTTCGGTTCAGATGGTCAATCAGCTGCTCGCTCAGTATGAACAGATGAAAAAATTATTTAAAACTTTTTCGTCAAATTCAAGAGGGGGCAAAGGTTTGAAATCGTTGTTTGGTTTCGGAAGATAAGATAATTTTAAAACGGAGGTGTAAGTTTAAGAATGGCGGTTAAAATTCGTTTGTCGCGTCAGGGCAGAAAGAAAGCTCCTTTTTACAGACTTGTAGTTGCGGATTCACGTTCCCCCAGGGACGGAAAATTTATTGAACTCATCGGAACGTACAATCCAATGACTGACCCGGCGGCTGTAACGATTAACGAAGAACGTGCAATTTACTGGCTTAAACAGGGTGCACTGCCTTCAGACACAGCACGCGGACTTCTGAAAAAACAGGGAGTCTGGGACAAGTTCAAGGGCGGGGAACAGAAATAAAAGTTTCCCGGAAAGATTTATTTTTTTATTATCAAAATTTTTCATCGTAGACCGCGAATAAAACAGGAGGTGCCACTTTTATGGTCAATTATAAAGAGCTTGTAGAGTTTATCGTCAAACACCTTGTTACGCAGCCTGATTCAGTCGGCGTAGAGGGCAATGAAGGCGAAGGCGGAAATAAAATCCTGATT
>CAJODX010000186.1:0-2277 GCA_905233295.1 uncultured Synergistales bacterium
AGCAAAATTATTATACACTAAATTTTAAAAATTCAAATATACGGGGCGTTTCATCTCACGACTGAAGTCGCGAGTGTTCACGCCGGATTTAATAAAAAACAGCCGCGTCTCAAAATTCAAGGACACGGCTTTATTTTTTTATTTAAAATTTTAAATTATCTTAACGTGATAACAATGTCAGCATAACTCCTGCTGCAACTGCTGTTCCGATAACGCCTGCAACGTTCGGTCCCATTGCGTGCATTAACAGGAAATGTCCCGGATATTCTTTCTGTACGCAACGCTGGACAACACGTGCCGCCATAGGAACAGCTGAAACTCCTGCCGCGCCGATCATCGGGTTAATCTTGCCGCCGGATAAAATTTTCATAATCTGACCGAATACAAGTCCGCCGAATGTGCTGAATGCAAATGCCACAAGTCCGAGCGCGATAATGGCGAGCGTTCCTGCTGTCAGGAATTTATCAGCCGCCATCGTTGAACCGACCGACAATGCAAGGAAAATAGTTACAATGTTCATCAATTCATTCTGAGCCGTATTGCTGAGTCTGTCAGTAACTCCGCACTCTCTTAAAAGATTTCCGAACATCAAAGTTCCGACAAGCGGCACGCACGCAGGAAGAATCAAACCTGAAACGACAGTGCAGATGATGGGGAACAGAATTTTCTCTCTCTTGCTGACCGGACGAAGCTGTCCCATGACAATGCCTCTGTCTTTTTTAGACGTCATAAGATAAATGACAGGCGGCTGAATCATAGGAACGAGCGACATGTAGCTGTATGCTGCGACTGCAACCGCTCCTAAAATCTGCGTCTGTCCGAGCATGACTGTCAGATAAATGCTCGTAGGTCCGTCAGCTCCGCCGATAATTGCGATACTTGCGGCTTCTTTGATATTGAAGGAAACAAGCCCGTTCGTTAATTTCCGAGCCAGTTTGCTCCGATGAAAGCGATGAAAACTCCGAACTGTGCCGCCGCTCCAAGCAAAAATGTTATCGGGTTGGCGATTAACGGTGCAAAGTCTGTCATTGCTCCAATGCCTAAGAAAATCAGAATCGGGTAAATTTCAAATTCTGCTCCGTAATAGAGCGAACGTAAAAATCCGATAGTGTGTGTCGTTTCGTTGAACTCGTCCCAGATTCCCGATAAAGGAAGATTGACCAGCAGACAGCCGAACGCGATAGGCACGAGCAACAGAGGCTCAAAACCTTTTCCGATTGCCAGATACAGCAACACGAACGCAACAACGATCATTATGATATTGCCCTGAGTGAGCGCAAAGAAACCCGACTGCATTAACAGGTCTTTTAACGCTGCCAAATACATTTCCATATTATGAACCAGATCCTTTCATGGAAAAAATTTTTATTCCTTAATAATTAAACTATTTTATATCATAGATTTAATTACTTTTGCAAACACGATTCAATATTTTTCTTAAATCTTAAAAAAGATTCTTAAAAAATCAGCTATAATATTTTCACTCAATTAAAAAAAAATTTTTTATTCAGGAGGTTTACACAAAGTGAAACGATTCGCATTTATTTTTACTGCGGCGCTTTTTGCGCTGTGTATGTGCGCGTCATTTGCAACGGCGGCAGAAGAAGCTCCGGAGTTCAAATTCGAGCACAAAATCACAATCGTATGTCCATGGGGCGAAGGCGGCGGAGCTGACTCAACTCTCCGTGCTTTGAGACCGTTGCTTGCGACAGAGCTTGGACAGGAAATCGAAATCCTCAACGTTACTGGCAACAACGGAGCTAACGGCGCAACGTACGTCAGGGAACACGAGGCGGACGGCTACACATATCTGCTCGGCACTCAGAGTCTTTTAATTCAGGACATCATGGGTTCAATGAATTTCAAGTTTCTTGATGAGTTCGTCCCCGTTGCGAGACTTGTGAACGCTATCAACGTAATAGCGGCTTCACGCAAAGCAATGGAAGAGAGAGGTTACAGCACTTTCACGGAACTTCAGAAATTCATCAAAGAACATCCTGCGAGCATCAGCGTCGGTATGCTTACAACGACAGGCGTTGACGGTCTTTCGCTCAAACAGGCTCTTGAAGGTCTGAACGTTCTCGAAGTCAGCTATCCGACAGGCGCGGGTCTTACTCTCGCACTCAACGAAGGCAACATTGACCTTATGATAACGGGCACAGATGAAATCGCGGATTTAATCGCGACAGGAGATATTGTTCCGCTCCTTGCTCTTTCGGAAAACAGAATGAAACAGTATCCGAACGTTGAATGTTCAAAGGAACTCGGAATTAATTC
>CAJODX010000186.1:2348-3748 GCA_905233295.1 uncultured Synergistales bacterium
TGAAAGCCACACGCTCAACCGAATGGAACGCGTTCCTTCAAAAGGGCGGTTATGACGAACGCCGCAGTTACGTGAACGCTGAGGACTATTCAAAAAGTCTTGCCGACGAATACAAGACTTTCACGTCTATGCTGAAGCCCGCCAAAACTCCAGCGAAAAAAGCCGCAGCACCTTCAGCAAAACTCGCTGTTATCGGCTTCGTGATGGTTGTCGTATTGATTTTCTGCTTAATCAGAAAGGTCGTAATACCGCCTGTAGCATTTATATTATTACCGACGATCGCAGCTTTAATTGCCGGATTTGATCCTTTGACTGTAAATAAATTCGCTGCCTCTGGTATATCAAAAATGGTTTCGACGGTTTCATTATTTGTATTCTCGATCTCATTCTTCTCGTTAATGAATGATGTAGGAGTATTTGATCCGATCGTTAATTTCCTGATTAAAAAGGCAGGCACTAACGTAACGCTCGTAATGCTCGCAACAGCAGCTGTCGGCATCATCGGACATCTTGACGGCTCAGGCGCAACGACTTTCATCATCACGATAACGGCAATGCTCCCGATGTTCAAAAAATTAAAAATGGACAACAGGTCATTAATGCTTTTAATCTGCGTGGCAATCGGCGTTATGAACGTATGCCCGTGGGGAGGTCCGACAATCAGAGCCGCAACCGTTCTTGAAACAGATCCGAACATTCTCTGGCACAGACTTCTTCCGGTACAGGGAACAATGCTCGTTATAACTTTTGTAACGGCGTTCCTGCTCAGCGGCATTCAGAAGAGAAGAATTAAAAAACTCGGACTCAGTGCTGACGATTCAGTTGAAGAAGCAAAGACCGAAGGGAATGCTCCGAAAGTTTCCGGCGCACTTCAGGCTTATAATTTCATTCTTGTTGTCGCTGTCATCTGCGCATTAATGTTCGGAAGCTTCAATCCTGCTTACGTTTTTATGATTGCTCTTGCGATTTCGTTGCCGTTTAATATCAAATCGCTCAAGGAACAGAACGCGAAACTTAAAAATTACGGTGTTGCGGCAATGTCGATGGTCGTTACGCTGTTCGCAGCCGGAATTTTTACGGGAGTTCTGAGCGGCACGGGAATGCTGAACGCGATGGCTTCGGCAGTCGTTACTGTCATTCCGCCTGAGCTTGGAAGATATACGCATTTCATCGTTGCGTGCTTCGCTGTTCCTTTGATTATGTGCCTTGGAACGGACAGTTTCTATTTCGGACTGCTGCCTGTCGTTGTTGGAATTGCTTCACAGTTCGGCGTAAATCCTATGGACGTTGCGTGCGTTCTGCTTGTTGCAGAGAACGTAGGCGTTATGATTTCACCGTTATCACCGGCGGCATATCTTGGACTCGGACTTCTTGAAATTGATGTCGGCGAACACATCAAA
>CAJODX010000187.1 GCA_905233295.1 uncultured Synergistales bacterium
AAAGCAGAATTATTATACACTAAATTTTAAAAATTCAAATATACGGGGCGTTTCATCTCACGACTGAAGTCGCGAGTGTTCACGCCGGATTTAATAAAATCCGAGATAAGGCATTGCACACAAATAAATCACAATCATGGCGAAGATTGTAAAAAACTGCGAAGGTACAAAATCTTTCAAATCTTCAAGACCGCTCGTTACACCGTTTTTTACCGCACCGCGAATCATGTTGAAAACGTGAAGGGTAGTCAGTGCCGCCAGCAGTGAAATTACACACAACGGATAAATCTGCGCTGCCTTCGGAAGCTGAAGCGTCATATAAAGAAAAAACGCACATACCCCGTACATTACAAGACAGACACCTATGTCCGTTTTTTTCATAAAAAAATTTCCCCTTTCATAAAAAATAAGCCGCGGCGGGCGCGGCTGAAAAGATTATTTTATTCCCAGAGTTTTGAAACTTCTTCTGTACAGAACGTGTATTGCTGATTGATTAACTTTGCCGTGTCTTCCGCATTCATGTAAAGAGTTGTGATTCCGGCTTTTTCTGCGGCTGCAACGTATTCGGGATTCTCCATTGCCTTTTTGAACGCTTCTTCGTAAAATTCGATGGCTTCTTTCGGCGTTCCTTTGGGTGCAACGATTGCTCTTGCACTGCCGTACCATTTGCTGTAAAGCCCAAGTTCACCAAGAGTAGGCGCGTCAGGAAAATTTGCAAGGCGTTTTTCGGCGAAAACCCCGAGAACTTTTACTTCGCTCAACATTGAAGCTATGTCGGCTTCTTTAGCAACGGAAAAATCAACTTCGCCCTGTCTCAGTGCAAGGAGCTGATCCGCCGTTCCGCCGTAAGGTATAGCCATATATTTGAAGCCGGCTGACTTTGCGAAAAGTTCTGCGCCGATGTGGTTTGATGCTTTCATGCCGTTCGTTGAGGCTTTGAGTTTGCCGGGATTTTCTTTTGCAAATTTTATTAACTCTTCAAGCGAATTAAACGGGCAATTTTTCGAGACTAACACAATAGCTGTCTCGTTTACGTGATTGCAAATCGGTATGAAATCATCAATTTTGTAATCGCCTAATTGTTCGACAATGTTTGAGCAAAGAGTCGGAAGATTGACAAATCCAAGCGTGTAACCATCTGGGCGGGCTTGTGATAAAGCAGTCCAACCGATAGAGCCTGAACCGCCTTCAAGATTTTGAATGACTAGAGTCTTCCCTACTGTCTCATTTGCAAATTTTGAGAGTACGCGGGCTGTGTTGTCAGTTCCTGATCCGGCCTTATATGCTACAATGACTGTAACATTTTTTGACGGAGTCCATGCAAATGCACTTGACGCAACGAGCAATAAAATTTTTTTCATGTTGAATATACCTCCTGAATAAAATAAATTAATTGCTGAAATTATAGACTCGCGAAAAATTATCAACAAGGCAATTATTACAGAATAAGCTAAAAACTTGTAAAAATTTTATTTTATGCTTATCATTTCGCTTATATTAATTTTCGGAGGCAATTATATATCATGAAAAAAATATTTTTATTTTCCATGTTCATAGCGATATTATATAGCACGCCTATATTTGCTAAGACTGGAGATATTATCGATTTTGAAGGTTATACGCTCGAAAATGTGAAAATGACAAGCAAAGAAATTTTTTCAGCAAATAAAATCACTATGATAAATATCTGGGGGAGCTGGTGTCATTATTGCGTTGATGAGCTTGACGATCTCGCAGAACTTCACAAGAAATTACAAGCTAAAGGCTGCGGAATTGTCGGAATTGAAGTTGAAGGGGACTCAAACGAGTCTACTTATGCACAGGCAAAAAAATTATTGCAGGAAAAGGGCGTAACTTATCCGAATGTCGTAATACCTGATGAATCATCAGAATTCATTAAAAATGTTCAAGCATTCCCGACTACTTTTTTTGTTGACTCAGACGGTCAAATTTTAACAGATCCAATTATAGGGGCTGCTGTTGATGAATATGAGCCGACAATTAATAAATTGCTCGGAAAAAAAAAGTAACAGCAAATAACGGGGACTCTTTTAGAGTTTACGTAATGGATTCA